>NZ_JBEPBF010000076.1:0-47394 GCF_040298985.1 Streptomyces sp. NPDC001093
CGGTGGGGGGGGGGCCCCAACCCCCCCCCCCCCCACTCACCCCCGCCTCACCCCCGGGGGGGGGCCGGCCCCCCGCGGGCCCCCGCGCGGGCGCGTACGGCAGTCTTGGGCCATGAACGAGTCCGGCCGTGTCGAGGCCTTCAGCGACGGGGTGTTCGCCATCGCCATCACCCTGCTCGTCCTGGACATCAAGGTGCCGAGGACGGGTGACCACGGCGGCCTGTGGCACGCGATCGGCGCGCAGTGGCCGTCGTACGCCGCCTATGTGGTCAGCTTCCTGGTCATCGGCATCATGTGGGTCAACCATCACCAGCTGTTCAGCTATGTCGCCCGCGTCGACCGGCCGCTGATGTTCCTGAACCTGCTGGTGCTGATGGTCGTGGCCGCCGTGCCCTGGCCGACCGCCATGCTCGCCGAGTACCTGCGCGAGGGCGCCGCCTCGCACGTGGCGGCCGCGGTCTACAGCCTGGTCATGGTCGCCATGGCCCTCACCTTCCAGGCCCTGTGGTGGCACCTCACCCGCACCGGCCACCTCTTCGACGCGCGCGTGGACACCGCGGCGGCCCGGGCGACCCGGGCCCGCTTCGCCCTGGGTTCCCTCGGCTATCCGGTCACGGTGGGCCTGGCCTTCGTCTCGGCCCCGCTCACCCTGGCCGCGCACGGCCTGCTCGCCCTCTACTACGGCTTCAACCAGGTACCGGTGCCGCTCCGCCGGGACCGGGCCACGCCATGAGGTTCGCCAGCAGCTCCGCCTGCTCGATGGCGTCGTCCAGAGCGTGGTGCGTGTGCCGGCGCCGGGAGAGGAGGTGCCGGGGCATCGTGCCCTTGGCCACCGCCCGCAGCGGCAGCCCGGCCTTGGTGGCGTACAGCGTCTTCATGTCCAGGCAGCCGGAGTGCCCGAAGGGACTCTCTCCGGTGAACCTGATCAGATACCAGTACAGGAACGTCCAGTCGTACGACGCCGGATATCCGCACATCACCGGCTGCGCGCCCGCGCTCACCTCCCGCACCCAGGCGCCGAACTCTGCCAGCGCGACGGCCGGTTCGGCGCCCTCCACCGCGAGCCGCTGCCGGTCCAGGCCGCTGACCACCAGCGCCTCGGGGACGAACTTCTCGGAGATCGGCCGCAGTTCGCGGTAGAAGGTCTGCTCCTCCGGGTCCGCCGGGGTGAAGCCGTCGGCGTCCTGCGTGCCGGCCACGGCCGCGCCGATGCTCAGCATGGAGTACGGCCCCGGGATCGGCCCGTCGGCCTCGATGTCGACGGAGATGCAGCGGCTGGGCCTGACGCGTCGTGCGGGCATGGGTCCGCAGCATGGCAGCGACATGCGGTGCCGCGCATCCGAATTCCGTTCAGGCGCGGGGGCCCGCCTGGCAGGGCGTGACCGCGGGCAGCCGGCCGGTGAGGTACGACCTGGGCGGGACGCCCATCAGAGCGCGGAAGTCGGACGTCATGTGCGACTGGTCGAAGTAGCCGGTGGCCGCGGCGAGTTCGGACCAGCGGGCGCTTCCGGCCCGGGTGACGACCGTGCGGACCCGGTCGATGCGGGCGTAGTGCTTGGGGGAGACCCCGACGCCCTCGGCGAACAGGTTCCGCAACTGACGCTCGCTGACGGCCAGTTCCCGGGCCACCTCCCGGACCTGCGCGGGCGCCCTGTCCAGCCGTACCGACAACGCCGCCACGCCCGCCCGCAGCAGCGCCGTGCGGGCCGGATCCGCGGCGTCGGACAGCAGCCCGGGCAGCACCTCGGCGAGCCGGGGCAGCGCCTCCCCAGGATCCAGCCGGCGCAACTCGCGCGCGAGCCGGTGCGCCGCCCCGCCCGGCAGCTCGTCCAGCGACGCGACCCGGCCGACCAGCCCGGCGGCCGGAACTCCCAGCAGGGGCCGGGCCGTACCGGGTGCGAGGCGCAGCTCCACACACGAGAGGTGCGATTTCCCCTCGTGGTACGTCGCCCGCACCCGCGGCCCGACCGCGAGGACGTCCCGCCGCCCGTCCGCCGTCATCCGCAGCACCACCTTGGTCACCGCGTCGGGCAGATGGACGAACGCCTCCTCGGGCGGCTCGGCGAAGGACACGGTCCGCACCCCGGCGAGCCACGGGCGCAGAACCCCGGGCGTGCTGTGGACCTGCCAGGCGGTGGTGTGCGGCACGGCGGTGGTCTCGGGTGCGGCGGCTGTGTTCGGCACCTCTCCACCGTAAGCGCCCGGCGCCGCCGTCCGGGCGGGCCGTCCGTGCCGGAATTTCCAAGAGCCGAGCGCGCCGGCCGGTCCACGGTGGACCTCATGATTCTGGTGACGGGTGCCACGGGCACCATCGGACGTGACGTCGTACGACAGCTGGCCGCGCGCGGTGAGAAGGTGCGCGCCCTCACTCGCGACCCGGCGAAGGCACGGGTGCCCGCCGGGGTGGAGGTGGTGCGCGGGGACTTCCGCGAGCCGGCGTCCCTGGAGGCCGCGCTGGCGGGTGTGACGGCCGCCTTCCTGCTCCGTCCGCCCGGCCCCGACGAGGGCCAGGACGCGGCGCTGGTCGCGGCGGCCGGAGCGGCGGGCGTACGACGGCTGGTGAAGCTCTCCGCCATCGGCACCGGCGATGCCGCGGTCGGCCCCTCCGGGGTCTGGCACCTGGACGGCGAGCGTGCCGTGCGCGACAGTGGCGCCGAGTGGACGGTGCTGCGGCCGTCGTCGTTCGCCTCCAACACGCTGAGTTGGGCGGAGCCGCTCCGGGCGGGAGAGCCGGTGCCCAACATGACCGGCGACGGGGCGTCGGGCGTCGTCGATCCGCGTGATGTGGCCGCGGTCGCGGTCGCGGCGCTGGTCGGGCCCGGGCACGGGGGGCGGACGTACACGCTGACCGGGCCCGAGGCCGTCACCGTACCCGGCCAGGCCGCCGTGCTCGCCGGGATCCTGGGCCGCCCGGTCCCGGTCCGGAACCTGTCGCCGGACCGGACCCGCGACTTCCTCCGCACCGTCTGGGGCTTCGACGGGGTCCGGGCGGACGGCGTCCTGACCGGCATCGCGTTCGTCCGTGACGGCGGCAACGCGGTGGTCACCGAGGACGTGCCGGAGGTGCTGGGCCGGCCGGCCCGGACCTTCCGGGAGTGGGCCGAGGACCACAAGGAGGCTTTCGGCGCGGGCTGATCCGCCCGGAACCGGAGCGCTGCATCGAGGGCATCAGCCGCCGGACGGTCACCCGCACCCTGCAGAGGCTGGGCCTACAGGCCGAACAGGGCCAGGTCCGTCGTCAGCTCCTTGAACACCTCGCGCGGGTCGGCGACCAGCTTGCGCTCCTTCAGATCCAGCAGGCCGCCCACCCCGCTGACTCCGGCCGCCAGGGTGCCGTCGGTCTTGCGTATCTCCTGCACGATCCGGAAGGTCTTGCCGCCGCCCCACTCGAACTCACAGGTCACATCGACCTCGTCGCCGGCGAGCAGCTCGTGCAGGAAGCGGATCGTCGTCTCCAGCGCCACCGGGCCCACGCCCCGGCCCACCAGCCGGGCCTGGCTGATGCCGGCCGCCTGGAGCAGCGACCAGCGGGCGTGCTCCGCGTAGTTGAGGTACACGGACTGGTTCAGGTGTCCCTGGGTGTCGGTCTCGTAGCCGCGGACGGTCACACGGACGGAAAACGGTTCGGCCACTGCTTGCCCCTCTCGCATGCGGATATCCGGTCGATCGATCCTGGCACGCCGCTCACACCCGGCGCGGCGATGCCAGCAGATAGCGCGCCCTCGTGCGCGGCTCGGTGTACTCGCCGGCCTGCCAGCCCGCGCGCTCCAGCGTGGCCGCGCAGGCCGCCAGGCTCTCCGCGTCCGGCGCGTACACGGCGACCGCCTCCGGCTGCGGGGTCGCCCGCACTCGGTAACCGTCCGCGCTCCCGCTCGCCGGACGGTGCCCGGCCGCCTCCAGGGCCAGCGCCGCCGCCCGCACCAGATGCGCGCGCTCCCAGCCGCACGGCCGGTCCACCGCGCCGTCGGGGTTGGTCATCCGGCGCAGCTCCAGCAGCCCCTGCCAAGCGCCGTGCACCTCACGCAGCCGCGCCGGACCGTCCGCGGGCGGCTCCTGCTCATCCCCGGCCCGTGCCGCGAACACCCCCGCGTCCGCCGCGGGCCGGGCCGGTTCCGCCGCGGGCACCGCCTCCCGTATGCGATGTCCGGCCGGGGTCAGGAAGTGCTCGTGCGGCGGCCGCGGGTGCCGGAAGGCGAGTCCCCGCTGCACCAGTGCCGCCAGTTGCGCCTCCGTGCCGCGCAGCCGTCCGGTGACCGGATCGGCGGCCTCGATCACCCGCCGCTGCGCGGCGGTCGGCGCTCGGCTCACAGCGCGCTCCTTCCGGTGCCGTCCCCTGTCCCGGGCCGCCCGTCACACGGCCCGTTTCGCAGAGTACGACCCGGGTCCGACAACCCGCCCGGCCGCCCGCACCCAGCTCCGTGCCCGGGGCTTACTCCCGCGGCCGGATGTTCCACCCCGCGACCACCGGCCGCTCGTGCTCCGTGCCCAGCCGGCACAGGGTTCCCGTCGCCAGCTGGAACAGCGCCCCGTGCTGCGGCGGGAGGCCGAGGCGACGGGCGGTGAGGACGCGGAGGAAGTGGCCGTGGGCGATCAGGACGACCACGCCCTCGGTGTCGGCGAGGGCGGCGTCGACCTTGCCCAGCATCCGGTCGGCGCGCTCGCCGACCTGCTCCGGGCTCTCGCCCGGATGCTCCGGCGGCCCCGGCGCGACCCCGTCCGTGAACAGGAACCAGCCCGGCCGGCTCCGCTGGATCTCGACGGTGGTCACGCCCTCGTACCCGCCGTAGTCCCACTCGCGCAGGTCGGCGTCGACCCGGGCGTCCGGGATCCCGATGAGTTCGGCGGTCTCCCGGGCCCGCTGCAGGGGGCTGACGAACGCGGCCCCGATCCGGTGCGAGCGGATCAGCGGCACCAGCCGGCGCGCCTCCTCCCGCCCGTGCTCGGTGAGGGGCAGGTCGGTCCAGCCGGTGTGCCGTCCGGACCGCGACCACTCGGTCTCACCGTGCCGGACGAGAAAGAGGTCACCCACGTCAGCGCCCTTCCCGCTCGCCTGTCAGCACCGTGTCACAGGGAGGCGGCAGCCCGCAGGACGGACTCGGCCAGACGGCCGTTCTCCGGGGCGGCGCCCACTCCGGAGGGGAATCCGAAGCGGCGCCGGGTGTAGCCGTACGCGATGCCGTTCGCCGGGTCGGCGAAGCCCAGCGAGCCGGCCGCGCCGCTGTGCCCGAAGGTGCCGGCGTCGAGGAACGGGTAGAGCGCGGGAGTGTGCTCGAAGCCGCGCGCGAAGTGGTCCGCGCTGCCGGTGACCAGGTCCGGCCCGCCCGGGGTGCGCAGTTCGCCGAACAGGGCCGCCGTCGCGGGCGTGAACAGCGGCGGCCTGCCGTCCACGGTGCTGACCGAGCGCCCTGACCCGGGGGTGGTTGCCGAAGACCACGATGTCGGTCGGCTCCGGCGTGTGCGCGTTGAAGGCGATGGCCCGCACGCTGTCCGGGGCCGCCGCCCGCTCCTTCAGCAGGGCGGCCTCCTCCGGGGTCGGCACCAGCGGCTGCACGTCCACCCAGCGCGACTCCGCCTCCGCCGGCAGGCCCAGGGCCAACTCCTCGACGGTGAAGCCCTCTTCCGCGTCACCCACGAGTCCGGTCGCCGACTTCACGGTCCAGGTCGAGCACCCCGTCCTGCACCAGCAGGGCGACGACGAGGTGCGCGGCCCCCTTGGCGGGTCAGTGCCCCTGCGGCGTGCGCCGCAGGGGCGCCAGCGACACGGTGTCCCCGCAGGCGTCGATCGCGGTGGCCTTCCGGTGCGCGTCCGTGACCGGTACGACGGCCGCGCGGGAGTCGTGCGGTGCCCGGACCACCGCCTCGCGCTGCCGCACGCACCAGTCGCCGGCGCCGTTCGTGCCGCCGGGCGTGTACCGGAGGTCCACGGTGACCGCCGCCTTCGCGGGCAGGGCGACGGCGGCCGGGTGCCCGTGCCCGCTGCCCTCGATGCTCTCCGCCTTGCCGTTGTGGATCTCCAGCCCCGGGTAGCCGTCGAACACACAGGTTCCCGGGCCCTTGTTGACGGCGGTCAGCCGTGCCTGGGCCCGGCCGGTGCCCCGCTCCGTGCCGAGCTTCGCCAGCGTCCAGGCCAGCGAGGCGGTACGGCACGGCGGCGCGGCCGTGCCCTCGGCGGTGGTCGTGGTCGTCGTGCCGCAGGCCGCCAGGGCCAGGCCGGTGGCGAGGACGGCGAGGCCGGTGGTCAGCCGGGTCGTCGCGGGCATCGATCCCCCTGAGGTGTCGTCGCGCCGGTCAGGTGCCCGGCGGAACCAGCGTGTTCTCGGTGCCGAGGGCATTGGCGCCGGTGTCGGCGTACAGCGAGGTCTCGCCGTCGGACCAGCGCACGACGAGGTCGTTGCCGGTGTGGTCGGCGGTGAGGTCGCCCGAGGCCATGACCTGGGCATGCTGCCAGGTGCCGTTCGGGCCGAGCAGCCGTGAGCGGGTGCCGGGCCCGGCGGCCGAGACACCGGAGTAGCTGTCGAGCGAGCCGTCGGACCAGCGCACGAGGAGGTCCGCGCCCGCCGTCCCGCTGAGGGCACCGCCGCTCAGCAGCGTGGCCTTGGTCCAGGTGCCGTTCGCCGCGAGGATCCGCCTGCCGGTGCCGAAGGAGCCGGTGCGGATCCCGGAGTACAGGACCAGGCTGCCGTCGGACCGGCGCACCAGAAGATCGGTCGCGCCCTTCGCGCCGTGGAACTGCCCGGCGGTGAGCTGTACGGCGTTCTTCCAGTCCGACTCTGGCTTCGCCATCTGCACCTCCCGGCCCACTCCCGAGGCGTCGAGGTCCGGGTACAGGCTGACCTCGCCGTCGGACCAGCGCACCAGCAGGCCGGGCCGGGTGCCGCCGAAGGTCCCGCCGGCGATGCTCCGGGCGTGCGTCCAGGTGGAGTTGGCCGTCAGCAGCCGCTTCTCGGGCCCGAACCCGCCCTGTCCGTCCCCGGGGTACAGCGTGACCCCGCCGTCGGACCAGACGACGAGCAGGTCGCCGAGATGGTCGCCGGTGTAGTCGGCCGAGGCCATCAGCGTGGCCTTCTGCCAGCGGGCCGCACCACCGGGCAGCTGCAGCCCCGTGTAGGGCGGCAGGCCGGCGGGCGGGTCCTGGTTCGCCACCGCGTCGGCGAGGAGGTTCGCGGCGTCGTCGCCGAACGCCGGGGCGTAGCTGATGTAGTCGACGTTCGCGTCGTTGCCGCCGCCGTTGTACCCGCCGAGGTTGCCTATGACGTGCCCGGTGTGTGCGTCGTCCTGGTAGTCGGTGATCCACGGGCTGCCGGACACGCCGCCGTAGTAGCCGCCGCAGGTCATCGACATCTGCCGGTAGCCGGGGAGCTGACCGGTCGGCACGGTGCACTGGATGGCGCGCCCGGCGCTGTTGTGCCCGTAGGCGGGGTAGCCGACGACGGTCACGTTCTTGTGCGTGTAGCCGTTCGCGCGGGTGAAGGTCAGTCCGCCGCCGACCGCGTCCTGGAGGCTCTGGCCGCGCTGGTTGGCCGAGACCGTGGCGAACGCGGTGTCCAGGTCGGACGCGGGCGTCTTCGTGGTCGACGACCCCTTGTCGGGCATGTACCGGTGGTCGATGAAGGTCCGCTGGACGGGGAAGATGCCGTACGGCTGCTGGTCGGGTCCGGCGCCCTGCACGAACTTCGGGACGAAGACATAGTCGCCCTTCATGCTCAGGGCGCAGTGGGCCGCGGTGAGGACGATGTTCCGCGCCGGGGTGTCGATCACACTGCCGGTGCAGTGCCAGGTGGTACCGCCCGGCCCGTCGGACCCGAAGAAGGTTCCGATCAGCGGGTTCCCGCCGAACATCGTGGCCTGGGGCCGGCCGGCCGCCGCGACCGACTGCCCCGGCCCGCTCGGCGCCACCCGTGCCGCGTCCAGCGGGCGGGCGTCCGCCATGCGTTGCGCGGTCCAGAACCGCGCGGCCTGCCGGGCATCCTGCCCGGCGGCCGGGCCCGGCGGCGAGGGCGACGCCGCCTGCGCGGCGGGCGTCGCGAGCCCGGCCGCCGCCCCGCACATCATGGCCACGGCCACGGCCGTCCAACGTATTCGGTACCTCGACAACGCAGTTCCCCCTGGTCATCCTCATCAGGTCTGGTCACTTGGAACCGACCAGGGAGAAACAGCGGCGCGACGCCGGTCGTGGGCGCACCGACGGCCGGTGTGCCCGTCCCCCCGTGCCGGTCCCCCCTGATCATGCGGGGCGATCTTCGCACAGAGGCCACCGGACGGGCTAATGCTGCCGGTACCCGCCGAGGAACCGGCCGATGCGGCCGATCGCCGCCTCCAGGTCCTCCGCGTGCGGCAGGGTGAGGATGCGGAAGTGGTCGGGGGAGGGCCAGTTGAAGCCGGTGCCCTGGACGACCTGGATCTTCTCGCGGAGGAGGAGGTCCAGCACGAACTTCTCGTCGTCGTGGATCCGGTGCACCTTCGGGTCGATGCGCGGGAACGCGTACAGCGCGCCCTTGGGCTTCACGCAGGACACCCCGGGGATCTCGTTGAGCCGCTCCCAGGCCACGTTGCGCTGCTCGTACAACCGGCCGCCGGGCAGCGTCAGTTCGCGGATGGACTGGCGGCCGCCGAGCGCGGCCTGGATGGCGTACTGGGCGGGCGCGTTGGCGCACAGGCGCATGGAGGCCAGCATGGTCAGGCCCTCCAGATAGTCCTTGGCGTGCTGCCGGGGGCCCGTCACCACCAGCCAGCCGGAGCGGAAGCCCGCCACCCGGTAGGTCTTCGACAGGCCGCAGAAGGTGAGGACGACGAGGTCGGGGGCGAGTGCTGCGGCCGAGTGGTGGACGGCGTCGTCGTACAGGATCTGGTCGTAGATCTCGTCGGCGAACACCATCAGGCCGTGCCGGCGGGCCAGGTCCAGGATGCCCTCGACGACCTCCTTGGGATACACCGCGCCCGTGGGGTTGTTCGGGTTGATGATGACCACGGCCTTCGTGCGGTCCGTGATCTTCGACGCCATGTCGGCCAGATCCGGGTTCCAGTCGGCCTGCTCGTCGCACAGGTAGTGGACCGCCTTGCCGCCGGCGAGGGTGGTCGCGGCCGTCCACAGCGGGAAGTCCGGTGCGGGGATGAGGATTTCGTCACCGTCCTCGACCAGCGCCTGTACGGCCATGGAGACCAGCTCCGAGACGCCGTTGCCGAGGTAGACGTCGTCGACCCCGACCTCCAGGCCCAGGGTCTGATAGCGCTGGGCGACCGCGCGGCGGGCGGAGAGGACGCCCCGGGAGTCGGTGTAGCCGTGCGCCTGCGGCAGCATCCGGATCATGTCCTGGAGGATCTCCTCCGGCGCCTCGAAGCCGAAGGCCGCGGGGTTGCCGGTATTCAGGCGCAGCACGCTGTGCCCCGCCTCCTCCAGCGCGTTGGCGTGCTCGATCACCGGGCCGCGGATCTCGTAACAGACCTCGCTGAGCTTGTTCGACTGCCGGAACTCCATGCGCCCCTCCGGAAACTGGTGTTACTTGGTTTTACCAAGTGGACGCTTGGAAAGTCCAACATCTTGTCTAGACTGCGTCGCATGCCACCTCGCCGAAGCTACGACCAGTACTGCTCCGCAGCCCGCGCCCTCGACCTCGTCGGCGACCGCTGGACCCTGCTGATCGTCAGGGAGCTGCTGGCCGGCCCCCGCCGCTACACGGACCTGCACGCGGACCTGCCCGGCGTGAGCACGGACGTACTCGCCTCCCGGCTGAAGGACATGGAGCGCGACGGCCTCACGACCCGCCGCAGGCTGCCCCCGCCCGGCGCGGCCTACGTGTACGAACTCACCGATCGCGGGCGCGCGTTGCTGCCGGTGCTCCAGGCGCTCGGGCGGTGGGGCGAGGCCGAGCTGAAAGAGCGACGGCCGACCGACGCGGTCCGCGCCCACTGGTTCGCCCTGCCGCTGCTGCGGGCTCTGGAAGGGGAGGGCCTGGTCGAAGTCCGGCTGGAGGAAGGGGACTTCCATCTGCGGGTCGGTGCGGAGGGGGGCCCGGTGTACGGCGACGGGCCGGCACCGGGCGAGCCCGACGCCCGCCTCACCATGGACGCCGCGACCTGCGAGGCGGTAGCCCGGGGTGAGCTGGGCCTGAGGGACGCCGTACGGGACGGGCGGGTGACGGTGACCGGCGACGGCCCGCCGGCCAAGGCGCTGCGGGAGTGAGAACGGAACAGCGAAGGCCCGCCGGAGGCGGGCCTTCGAGCACGTCGGGTCACACGTCGGCCGGCACCCGCGTGGGCCGACCGGACCCCCGCGTCAGCGCATAGCCGCCGATACCGGCGACAGCCGCGAGCACGCCCCCGATCGCCGTCCACACCCACCGGTCGGTCCACCACCCGGAGGACCAGCCGTCGTCGGAGCCGAAGCTGGACAGCACCGCCGGCTTCGAACCGCCGCCGCTCCGCTCCGACTTGACGGCGATGCCGGGAACCAGCGGCTTGCCCAGCGAGCCGTCCACCGCCGCCGCGCCGCCGATGTCCTCGGCGTCGGCGCGGACCTCGACGCCGACCGGCTTGCCCAGGTCGGCGGAGCCGAGGTCCACGACCGTCAGCCGGATGTAGTACGTGCCCGGCAGCGGGTCGTTGCCCCAGGGCTCCGACCAGCCGCGCACCGTCCGCAGGACGCAGGCCAGTTCGAGGGAGGACGCCCCCTGCTCGGCCGTGCCGGTCGCCGCGCCGTACTGGCAGGCCTGGCGGCGCCGCAGACCGTCGTACACGTCGATCTGCCAGGTCTGTGCCCCGTGCGTGGCGGGAAGCTTCACCGTCGCCTTGACGGTGGGCCGCTGCCCGGTGTCCGCGGGGAACGACCAGTACAGGTAGTCACCGGTGGAGCCGGACGCGGTGGCCTGCTCCCCCTGCCGGATCTCCGTCGCCGTACGGAAGGAGGTGCCCGCCCGCGTGGGCGCCGAGCCGTCGGATGAGGCGCTCGGCGAGGGGGAGGAGTCGGCCGCGGCCGGTCCGGCCGCGATCCCGAGCGCCAGCAGCGCGGCGCCCAGTACACGTGTGATCCGCATCAGTTCGTCCTCCAGACCGCGACCCGCCAGCGCGACAGCCAGCCCCACAGCAGACCCCCCAGGAAGCCGGTCAGCACCAGCGCGCCCAGCAGCCACCAGCCGCGCCCGAGGCCGAAGGAGGCCACGTCGTGATGCCCGGACGGCCCGTCCACGACGTCGACGGTCAGCTCCAGCGGCAGACCCGGCGTGGTCTTCACACCCGACGCGGCCGAGAAGGAGCTGGTGACCTGCAGACACACCGTCTCCGCGGGCGCGTTGTCGTCGTCGCTCTCCGGCTTCGGGTAGCGCAGACCCGTCGAGATGACGTCCGTACGGCCGGTCCCCGCGGCCTCGCCGCGCACGATCTCCCGTCCGTGCAGGGTCACCGCCCGCAGCAGCACGCCGTAGTCCGGGTTCACGGCACGGTCGTCGGCCACGCTCACCGAGGCGCGCAGCTCCTTGCCCGGTTCGACGTCGACCTTGTACCAGCGCTGCTGCCCGAACTCCTCACGGTCCGTGTACAGCCCGGACTTCAGGGTCGGCGCCGCCTCGCACCGGGCGGCGCCCTGGGTGGCCACCGGCGTCACCACCGGATCGGCCGCCCGGTCCACCAACTGCCCGACACGGCTGGACAGTTCCTGCCTGTGCCGTACGTCGGTGTAGGTGCCGCCGGTCGCGTCCGCGATGCAGCTGAGCTGGTCGCGGGTCCTGGCGTCCGGCACCAGGCCGAGGGTGTCGATGGTCAGGCCGATGCCCTTGGCCGCTATCTCGCGGGCCACCTCGCACGGGTCGAGCGGCTGGCAGGTGTCCTCGCCGTCGCTGATCAGCACGATTCGGTGGGTACCGGTACCGCCGCTCAGGTCGTCCGCCGCCTTCAGCAGCGCGGGCCCGATCGGCGTCCAGCCGGTCGGCTGCAGCGTGGCCACCGCCGTCTTCGCGTCGGTCCGGTTCAGCGGGCCGACCGGGTAGAGCTGCGCGGTGTCCTTGCAGCCCTCCTTGCGGTCGTTGCCGCGGTAGTTGGCGCCCAGCGTGCGGATGCCGAGCTGGACCTCCTGCGGGGTCGCGTCCAGTACCTCGTTGAACGCCTGCTTCGCCGCTGCCATCCGGGAGTCCCCGTCGATGTCCCGCGTCCGCATCGAACCGCTGACGTCCAGCACGAGTTCGACCTTCGGGGCGGTCGCCTGCGTCTCGTCGGCGACGGCCCCGCCGGGGAACGCGATCCCGGCCGCCAGGGCGGCGAGCAGAGCACAGACGCCCGCCGCCAGCCGTTGTCTTGTGATCATCGCCGGATCTTATGGAGCAGACGGGTCGTGCTCCAAAACGAGTGGGTTCGGCAGCGACGTCCACCGGTCACCCGGGGCCTGCGGGGACAGCCGCATCAGGGTCAACGCCTTGGCGGGCAGGGGGCCTTCGCGCAGGGCGCGCAGGTCGGGGGTGTCCGGCAGGTCCGCTACGGCGGACGCCAGCGCCGTTCCCAGTGCGGGGCCCGAACCCGCCGTACCGGCCAGGGCGCCCGCCACCAGGGAGCCGAACAGCTTGCGGCGCAGGGCGGTTTCGTCATCGGTGATCAGACGGCCGGTCAGCGGCGGCGGGGCGATGCCGTGCCGGGTCAGGCGGGCCGGGCTGATCCTGATGTCGGCCAGGTCGCGGTAGACCAGCCGCAGCGGGGTGCCGTCGGACGACAGGATCACCAGCAGGTTCTGGCCGTGCGCCTCCAGGGCCACGCCGAGGTCGAGAAGGCGCAGTCCCACGGTCAGCGCCAGCCGGGTGAACGCGGCCAGCCAGGCGGGGGAGCCGGGCAGGCCGGTCGTGGCGAGCGCGGCCACGGGGACGACCCGCTCGCCCGGACCGGCGTACCCCTCGGGCGACTCCCGCAGCAGCGCGGCCAGGTCGGGGGAGTGGGCCGAGACCGCGCCCAGCGTGCGGGTGACGTGCAGCAGGCCCTCGGTGCGCGCCGCCAGCTCCTCGCCGAGGGCGGACAGGGGCGCGGCGGCCGCGACCGAGTACGGGGAGATGTCGCGCACCGACGACGTCAGCCGGGCGCTGAGCGCGGTCTTCACATGCGGGCCGTCGGGCAGCGCGAGGGTGCGCAGGGAGAGCAGCGGGTGGGCCGGGCGCCAGGGTGTGTACGGCCGCTTCAGGACGTGGTCCGCCTGCCACGGGTGCACCGGCAGCAGCAGCCGTTCGCCGTCCCGGAGTTCCCGCGGCCACTCGCCGGTGACCAGGCATTCGTCCGCCGGCACCGGCACGGTCCCCAGCTCCACCACCGGCCGGTGCTCCGGGCCGTACGCCAGCTGGTCCGCCACCGAGAAACCGGGCCGGGAACGGCAGCCCGGGTGGTACGGATGCCCGTCGGTCACCCGCTGCTCCCACTCCCAGTCCCGCCCCCCGCCTTCGGCCGGGGTGACCCCCACCGGCCACTCCTTCGGGTGATCCGCGTCGGCCCGCGACAACGCCAACGAGGCCACGCTGTCGGCCAGTTCGGCCGCGAACGCGGCGCCGTGCGGCACCCCGAGCGCGGTCATCAGCCCGGCCGGATCCACCTGGCGCTCCCGGTCCAGACGGACCCCGGTGACGTACGCGCTCGTGGCGTACGGGTCCGCGTGCGGCCCGTACAGCGTCCGGCCGTCGGCGAGCCGCAGCGCCAGGCTGTGCGCGCCCTGCCGGCGGCCGGTGACCCACGGCAGCGGCTCATGGGCCAGCGCCCGCCACAGACGGGTCAGCACCGCGGCGCGCGCACCCGGCAGCTCGGCCGCGTACCGGGGCAGCAGCCCGGGCCGGACGGCGGCCAGCTCCTCGGCGACCTGGGCTTCGGCGGCGGGGGGACGGTGCACGGTCGGCTCCTCGGGTACACGGCGCACGAAGGACGATTGTCGGTGACGACAGACATACTGATCGCGACCACCCCGGACGAAACGAATGGATCGCGTGGACTCCTCACCCTCCTCCGGAGCGCCTTCCACCGGAGCCGTCGACGGCCGCGCCGACGCCTACGCGGCCGCGCCCCTGCTGAACTGCCTGCTGCGCGAGGTGGCCGAGCCGCTCGGGCACCCCGGCGACCTTCGGGTCCACCGGCTGCCGAGCGGGCGGCTGCTGCGCGTGCGGGCCGGCCGGCGCCCCGCCGATCCCGAGGTGTGCGCGGCCGGGACCTGGCGCCGCGTCGGCCACTCCGAACTGGTCAAACTGGTCGCCGAGGAGCTGCGCCGGCACACCGGGCTGGCCGGCGGCGACCTGCCCGCCGAGATGCTCGACAGCCGGGACGCGGTCGCGGCCCTGCTCACCGCCCGCGCCGGGGTGACAGCGCCCGCGGACCCGTATCTGCGGTCCGAGCAGTCCCTGATCGGCGGCCACCCGCACCACCCCGCGCCCAAGGCGCGCGGCGGCGGCCCGGTCGCCTCCTGGCTGCCGTACGCGCCCGAGGCACACGCCCGCTTCCCGCTGGTGCTGCTCGGCGTCCGCGAGGACCAGGTGGCCGAGGAGGGCGACACCCGCGCACTGGACGCGCTCGGCGCTGCCCCGCCCGGCTACCGGCTGCTGCCCGCCCACCCCTGGCAGCTGGAACTGGTGGGCGGCGAACTGGCGGAGGCCTTCGCCGACGGCCGCCTGCTGCGCCTCGGCACCACCGCCTTCGACACCTGGCCGACGGCGGCGATCCGTACGGTGTACGAGCCCCGGCGCGACCTGTTCCTGAAGTTCAGCCTGGACGTCCGCATCACCAACGACATCCGCCGCCTGTGGCGCCACGATCTGCGCAGGCTGCGCCGTACCGACACGGCCGTCCGGCACGCCTTC
The DNA here is from genome assembly GCF_040298985.1 of Streptomyces sp. NPDC001093. Classification (NCBI taxonomy): domain Bacteria; kingdom Bacillati; phylum Actinomycetota; class Actinomycetes; order Kitasatosporales; family Streptomycetaceae; genus Streptomyces; species Streptomyces sp. NPDC001093. The sequence goes on from NZ_JBEPBF010000076.1 coordinate 14,802, forward strand.
GCGGCGATGGGGCCGCCCGCGGCCTGGCTGAGCGACCGCGGCTACCGCACGGCCGCCTTCGCCTTCGAGGAGCTCGCCGTCCTGGTCCGCGACGGCCTGCGCGGCCACCTGCTGCCGGGTGCCACCCCGCTGCTCGCCGCCGGCCTCGCCGAGGGCTTCGACGGCAGTCCGCTGGCCGCTACGGCCGACCCGGAGGCCTGGTGGGAGGCCTATCTGCGCCAGGTCGTGCCGCCCGCCCTGACGGCGTTCGACGGCCACGGCGTCGTCCTGGAGGCCCATCTGCAGAACACCCTCGTCGCCGTGGACGCGGCCGGCACGCCCGTCCAGGTGCTGTACCGGGACGCCGAGGGCGCCAAGCTGATGCCGGACGTGACCCGGGCGGCGGGCTGGGAGCGGCTGGTGTACTGCCTGGTCGTCAACCACCTCACCGAGATCGCCGCCGCCCTCGCCGAACACCGTCCCGGACTCGACCCCTGGCCCGCCGCCTGCCGCGAACTCGCCCGGCACGACCTGCCCGAGATCCCCGCCCTGCTCACCTCGCCCACGCTGCCCGGCAAGACCAACCTGCTGCTGCGCTGGACCGGCGCCGACGGCGCGGACGCCCGCTACCTGCCGCTGCCGAACCCCCTGGCGGGCGGCTGACCCGCCCTCAGCGGGCGGCGCCGAAGTCCTGGGTCCAGTAGCTGCCCGGCTGCGCGAGACCGACACCGATCTCCTGGAACGAGCAGTCGAGGATGTTGGCCCGGTGTCCGGGGCTGTTCATCCAGCCCGTCATGACCTGGTCCGCGGTGGCGTACCCGTAGGCGACGTTCTCGCCGTAGGCGCTCCAGCTGTAGCCGGCCCGCGTGATGCGGTCGCCCGGGGACGACCCGTCGGACCCGGTGTGCGACATGTTCTGGTGGGCCGCCATGTCCGCGCTGTGCGCCTGCGCCGCCTTGGTCAGCTCCGCGTTCACGGTCAGGGGACGGCAACCCACCTTGGCGCGCTCGGCGTTCACGAGCTGTACGACGCGCGCGGTGACACCGGACGCGGTGGCCGAGGGTGTGGGCGTGGGCGTGGCCGTGCTGGGAGCGGCGGTCGGCCGGGGCGTGGGGGCCGCGGCCTTCGTGCTGGTGCTCGGGTGTGCGGTGGGCCGGTGCGTGGGGGACGCGGTGGCCTGCGGCGTGCTCGCATGGCGGTGGTCGTTGCGGTGGTGATGGTGCTGGTGCCGGTGACCGTGGTGCTCCGGCTGCCGGGGTGTGCCCGTCGCGGCGACGTCGGCCCGGTCCTTGCCGCCGTACGGCCAGTCGGAACAGGCCAGCGCGACGGACGGCACGCCCACGGTTCCGATGGCGACGGCGGCGACGACTATGCGCCGGTACTGCTGCGACTTGCGGTGCTTGGCCATTCGTCAACCTCGTTCGGTGATCGCCGGGCGCTCATTTTCGGGAGGGCTTCACAAGGAGCGCAAAGGGCGGCTTCCACTACCGCGCCTAGTAGGCCCGGAGGGCTCTTGTCAGCCGAGCGAAGAGCTGTCGCATTCGCTGCCGCGACGTTTGCTGACGCCTGGCGGCCCGTCAGCGAAGGGATGTGCCCGGCGAATACGGGAAGGCGCCGAGCGGGCGTCGTGCCGTGGCCCGAGGAGCGGTTCATGCCGATGGCAAGCCGGACAAATCCCCTATGTCATCGGAGCCGTGTCTACTATGCAGGACGCCTAGTCGCCGAGTCTGCTGTGATGGATATCACTCTGCCGGCCTGCTCCGGCGGGCGGTGGCCCGCCGGAGGCGCGGTGGTCAGCAGTCGGGGATGACGGTGCCGTTGTTGTCCTTGGCCTCGTCGTTGCCCCAGCGGGTGAGGTAGTAGGCGGAGACGTACTGGCCCGCCGGTCCGGTGTCGGGGTCGGTCTTGAGCCACCAGTGGTTGTAGGTCGTGGTGTCACCGATCTGACGGCCCCACACCTTGCAGTACACGTAGTTGGTGCCCGCGTTCAGGGTGCCGGTCCGGGTGGTGCTGGTGGGCGAGGCGTACACGGGGGGGTTGGCGAAGGTGTCCACCCAGTACTTGGTGGACGGCGGGGGAGCACTGCCTCCGCCGTCGACGTCGAGGTAGTCGCCGTCGATGTCGACGGTGACACCGCCCCAGGTCTCGTCGGAGCCACCGGAGTACTGGTGGATGCGCTGGTGGTCGGCCCAGTCCGCGGCGGGCACATACGTGCCGGCGTCGGTGTCGGCGACGCCGTTCCACCAGGCGTACCAGATGTGGTCCGGGAGGGTGTAGGCGCCGGTGGTGTACTGCGCCGCGAGGTCACGCATGCCGGAGCCGGCGCTGGAGTAGACACCGGAGCGGTAGCCGCGCGCGTGCAGTTCGCCGGTCCAGGCGGAGAGGTAGTTCAGGACGCCGGTGCCGCAGGAGGAGTTGGTGTTGTCGTAGCCCTCCATGTCGTCGTAGAGGACGCTGCCGGCCGGGAGTCCGAGCGCCTGTGCCTGGGAGACGGCGTCGTCGGCCTCCGCGGTGCCCTGGCTGCGGGCGGTGGCCGGATCGGTGGAGACCGTGTGGCCGAAGGAGGTGCAGGGCGCCTGGGAGCCGACGTACGTCGGGATCAGGTGCCAGCCGTTGCCGGTCACGGTGCTCACCCAGGACGAGGTGAGATCGGGCTGGGCACAGGCGCGGCTGTTGCCGCCGATGTAGACACCCACGGCCCGGTAGGGCGACGCACCCCAGGCGTTCATCGTGGCGGTGCTCGGGGCGGCACACGCGTCGAAGCCCTTGCCGGTGTAGGCGCCGGGCTGTGCGGCGACGTCCAGGGCGGCGGAGGCGGCCGCCTTCCGGGTACGGCTCGCGCCGGGCCGGGCCTGGCCGTCGAGCCGCCCGGTGCGCAGGATCCGCTCGGCCGGCGCCCTGCCGGTGCCGTACGTGGCGGTGGCGATGACCCCGGCGGAGGGCACGGCCAGCCGGATCTCGCCGGTCTCGGCCGCGGTGGCAGGCCCGGGTGCGTAGGTCGCGGTTCCCTTCGCCGCTACGAGCGTGCCGCGGTCGACCGTCGCGGTGCCGGTGCCGTCCAGGGGCTCGACGAGCAGGGCCTCGGTGCGTCCCACGAGGTGGGTGGGGCAGTGCTCCTGACCTGCGGGGTGGCCGAGGTAGACGGCGTGCCGGTCGAAGCGCACGCAGGTGTCCGGCTCGGTGGCCAGATCGATGACCGGCCAGTCGGCGGGGACACGGAGGTGGTAGCCGTGGTAGGCCACCTCCTGGGTGGCAGTGGTCGCGGCCTGCGCGCTGTGCGCGGTCAGCGCCGCGGATGCCGTGGTGAGCAGCAGGGCCAGGGCAGTGCGGGCCGTGCGTCTGGCACGGCTGGAGCTAGTCATGTACATGACCCCTCTCGGCTTACGTGATCATGACAAGGGAGCGTGCGGGTCCGTGAGCGCTGTGTCTGTGTCAGATGCCTTGCCCGAAGGCCGTGTTCGCGGTACCGGCCCACACCCTAGCGTCTGTGATATCGATTTCAAGAGCTATGCGGCGGGAACACGCGAGATGTGGCACGGGCGGCCGAGTGCGTGCTCAGAAGGTGTCGCCGACCGTGACATCGCGGTAGTCGGCCGCGGTGTCCTCGGTGACCAGACCGGGCTGCCCGTTGAGCAGTACCGGGAAGGACGCGCCGCCGAAGGTGCGCTGCTGAGCCTGGGCGCCGTCGAGGAAGAACGTGTAACCGGCGCCCGCCTTCACCACCTTGAGCGTGTGGTACTGGGCCGGATCGAACCCGGTCGGCAGGGCCGAGTTCTGCCAGGGCTGCTCGACGCCCTGCACCACGGCGTGGGTGGCGAGCACCCCGTACGTGCGGTCGATGAAGACCTCGACGTGGTTGTCCTTGTCGGCGTACGAGGCGTAGATGCCGTACTTGGGGTACGACGAGGTGGTGCCGGTGGCGCTCCAGCGCGCGTCGGCCGAGACCGTGTAGTTCTCGTAGTTCGGGTTGGAGGCGTAGAAGAGCTGTGACCACCGGACTCCGTCCAGCGAGGTCACGCTCGCGGTGCGGGGGTCCGTGACGGTCCAGGTGCCGGCCTTCCGGCCGCTGGTGCCGTCGCCCTCGGCCGCGTCGCCGAACGCGTCGCCCCAGCCCGAGGCGTACGGGTCGGCGGAGGGCGCCGAACCGGGCTCCCCGGAGGGCACGTCGAGCGGCACTCCGTCGTCGACGGGGTATCCCGGCAGGGGCGAGCCGTCGCGGGCGTCCCAGTACAGCCGCTGGGCGCGAAGCTCGCGACCGGCGTCGCAGCCCTGGGTGTTGGAGTGCGCCAGGAACCAGTCCTCGTTGCCGTCCGGCGAGGTGACGGCCTCGAACGAGGCGGATCCGGCGACATTGCCGTGGTACTTGAGGATCGGGCCGGTCTTGGCCCAGGACGAGGGGCTGAGCAGATTGCCGTCGGTGTTGGTCAGCAGCCCGACCGCGTAACTGCGGGTGCCGCAGAAGCTGGCGGAGAAGGTGAGGTAGGTCCTGCCCGCGTGCTGGAAGGCCTCGGGTCCCTCGTTGACCGGGAAGTACCCGACCGTGCCGCTGCTGGGGCCGTCCGGGAGATCCACGGTCTCCCACGGCCGGGTGGGCGCCGAGATCTGCACCCGGCTGCCGCTGATGTGGAGCGGGTCGCTCATCGTCGCCAGGTAGATGTTCTGCTGATGGGCGTTGGCGGTGGGCCACCCGGACCAGGCGATGTACAGCGTGCCGTCGCTGCCGGCGAACACGGTCGGATCGATCGCCCACAGGTCGGTCGACTCGTGGAGCTGTCCGTGGGCATAGCCGGTGTCGGCCTCGGTGTACGGGCCTGCCGGGTCGCCACCGGCCGCCTGCAGGACGAAGAGCCGGTGGCCGGACCCGTCGCCCGCCGAGGTCGCGGTGTAGTAGATGTAGAAACGGCCCTGCACGTAATGGATTTCAGGCGCCCACACCTCGGCCGAGTTCGACTGTCCGGCGGGAATGTGGAACACGTCGTGCTTCTCGGCCGTGGCGAGCCCGGTGATGGTGGCCGACTTCCACACGCACAGGTAGCGGGCGTCGCAGCCGTCCGTACTGGTCATGTAGTAGGAACCGCCGTACCGGATGACGTACGGGTCGCTGACGTGCTGCCGGATCGGGTTGGTGAAGGTCGCGGCACCGACTGCCGCCGTGCGCGTCGTCTCCCGGTCGGCCCGGTCCGCGCGGGCGGCGGTCGGCAGGAGCGCGGGGACGAGGGTGACCAGTGCCGCGAGAGTGCGCAGAAGCGGCCTCCGCCGCTGTCCGAGCAGGTCCACCATGGTGGGCTCCGTAGGGGGAGAGGAAGCCGTCGATCGACAGCCATGAAATCGATTTCCGCAGTGTAGGAACGGGTTGAGTGGTCGTCAATGGGCTGGAACCCGCGCGGGAAAGGACTCCTCGGCCGTCACGCCTGGTCACTATGCTCGGTTCATGCCGGAGGATCGCACCGCGTCCGAGCCGGCCGTGGAATGTAAGCCGAACAACCGTGGGGGCCTTGGAAAATGCTCAGAGAGGTCACCGCAACCCGCTACGTCACGCCCCTGCGCTCCGGCGGCTCCGTCCCCGGGGTCGTAGAGGCAGACGACGACGGCACCTACGTCGTGAAGTTCACCGCTTCGGCGCAGGGCCACAAGGCGCTGGTCGCCGAGGTGATCGTCGGCGAGCTCGCCCGCGCGCTCGGCCTGCGCTTCCCCGAGCTGGTCCTCGTCCACTTCGACCCCGCGATCGCCGCCGGCGAGCCGCACCAGGAGGTGCGTGAGCTGCACGGCGCGAGCGCGGGCGTGAACCTCGGCATGGACTTTCTGCCGGGCGCCCGGGACTTCACCCCGGAGATCGCGAGGAGCTTCCTCGTGGAGCCGCTGGAGGCGGGCCGGATCGTCTGGCTGGACGCGCTGACCGTCAACGTCGACCGTACGGTGCACAGCTCCAACCTCATGGTCTGGCCCACGCTCGGCACCGTTCCGCCCCGCCTGTGGCTCATCGACCACGGCGCCGCCCTGGTCTTCCACCACCGCTGGGACACCACGGCACCGGGCAAGAAGTACGACTTCCGCCATCACGCCCTCGGCCACTACGGCCCCGACGTCCGCGCCGCCGACGCGGAACTGGCTCCCCGGGTGACCGAGGAGCTGCTGCGCGGAATCGTCGCGCAGGTGCCGGACGCCTGGCTCGCCGAGGACGCCGGGTTCGCGACGCCGGACGACGTCCGGGACGCCTACGTCGACTACCTTCTCGCACGCCTACGGCTCTCGCCCGAGTGGCTGCCCGGCGACTTCCCGAGCCGGGAGGAACTCGCGGCCGAGGAGGCCGCCCGCGCGCGGAGGACACAGGCGGGCCGCCCGGACTGGCTCAGGCGCGTGCCCGACCTGCACGGCAAGCCGGCGGCGGAACAGGACTGGTCGGTGCACCTGGGCTGAGGCACATCCGATGAGCCATCGCGCACGGATCGAGTACTGCACACGGTGCCGCCGGCTGCCCCGTGCCGCCTGGCCGGCGCGGGAACCGCGCACCACCTTGGTCAAGCGCCTCGTACGCGACCGAGTGGCCCCGGGAAAGCCCCTGGGCCACTCGGACAGGACCGCGTAGGCGTCAGCCCTCGAGCTGCTCGTACGCCGGCAGGGTGAGGAAGTCGGCGTAGTTCTCGTCCAGGGCGACCTTCAGCAGCAGGTCGTGGGCCTCCTGCCAGTGGCCGGCGGCGAAGGCCTGCTCGCCGATCTCCTGGCGGATGTCAGACAGTTCCTCGGCGGCGACCTTGCGGGCCAGCTCGGGCGTGGCCCTGTCGCCGTTCTCGAACTCGACGCCCGCGTTGATCCACTGCCAGATCTGGGAGCGGGAGATCTCGGCGGTGGCCGCGTCCTCCATCAGGTTGAAGATGGCGACCGCGCCGAGCCCGCGCAGCCAGGCCTCGATGTACCGGATGCCGACCTGGACGGCGTTGACGAGACCGTTGTACGTCGGCCTCGCGTGCAGCGAGTCGATCGCGATCAGGTCGGCCGCCTCGACGTGGACGTCCTCGCGCAGCCGGTCCTTCTGGTTCGGCTTGTCGCCGAGGACCCTGTCGAAGGACTCCATGGCGATCGGGACGAGGTCGGGGTGGGCGACCCAGGAGCCGTCGAAACCGTCGTTCGCCTCGCGGTCCTTGTCGGCGCGGACCTTCTCGAAGGCGACCTTGTTGACCTCGGCGTCCCGGCGGGACGGGATGAACGCCGCCATGCCGCCGATCGCGTGCGCGCCGCGCTTGTGGCAGGTGCGGACGAGGAGTTCGGTGTACGCCCGCATGAACGGGGCCGTCATTGTGACCGCGTTGCGGTCCGGCAGGACGAACCGGGCGCCGCCGTCACGGAAGTTCTTCACGATGGAGAACAGGTAGTCCCAGCGGCCCGCGTTCAACCCCGAGGCGTGGTCGCGGAGTTCGTAGAGGATCTCCTCCATCTCGTACGCCGCCGTGATCGTCTCGATCAGGACGGTGGCGCGGATGGTGCCCTGCGGGATGCCGACGTAGTCCTGCGCGAAGACGAACACGTCGTTCCAAAGGCGCGCCTCCAGGTGCGACTCGGTCTTCGGCAGGTAGAAGTACGGGCCCTTGCCGAGGTCCAGCAGCCGCTGCGCGTTGTGGAAGAAGTACAGGCCGAAGTCGACGAACGCGCCCGGGACCGGCGTACCGTCGGCGTCGGCCAGGTGCCGCTCGTTCAGGTGCCAGCCGCGCGGGCGCATGACGACCGTCGCCAGTTCCTCGTCCGGCCGCAGGGCGTACGACTTGCCGGACTTCGGGTCGGTGAAGTCGATGTTCCGGGTGTAGGCGTCGATCAGGTTGAGCTGGCCGAGGACCACGTTCTCCCAGGTGGGCGCGGAGGCGTCCTCGAAGTCGGCGAGCCAGACCTTCGCGCCCGAGTTGAGCGCGTTGATGGTCATCTTGCGGTCGGTGGGGCCGGTGATCTCGACGCGCCGGTCGTTCAGCGCGGCCGGGGCCGGGGCGACCTTCCAGGAGTCGTCCGCGCGGATCGCGGCCGTCTCGGGGAGGAAGTCGAGCGTGGAGGTGCGGGCGATCTCGGCGCGGCGCTCGGCCCGGCGGGCGAGGAGTTCGTCACGGCGCGGGGTGAACCGCCGGTGCAGCTCCGCCACGAAGGCGAGCGCCGCGTCCGTGAGGACCTCTTCCTGCCGGGGCAGGGGCTCGGCGTCGACGATGGCCAGCGGGGACGGCGCTGGTGCGGACATGAGCTGTCACTTCCTTCAGCGGTGGCACCGGGTGCCTAGTGGCACGAATAGGGCGAACAGCGCCCGCTGTGCGGTCAGGCGCTTCTGAACAGTGGATAGTAGTTTCCTCATTGTGGAACTTCAATGGTTTGTTGATGTCGAGATTCTCTGAGTCGAGGCAAGGTGGCGCTCAGTGCCACCGCCTTCACTCAAGGTGGCGCAGGTCGGCCTCGGTGTCGATGTCGTACGGCTCGGCCACGTCCGCGCACTCCACGAGCCGGATCTGAGCCGCGTGGTCCTTCAGATAGGCGCGAGCGCCACGATCCCCGGTCGCGGTCTCCGCGATGCCCGGCCAGTGGGCCGCGCCGAACAGCACCGGATGACCCCGGGTGCCGTCGTAGGCGGCCGAGACCAGCGATTTCTCGTTCTCGTAGGCGCCGAGCACCCGTGCCACGGCCGCCGGCCCGATGCCCGGCTGGTCGACGAGGCTCACCAGGGCGGCGCGCACCCCCGTGCCTCCCAGCGAGGCGAGGCCGGTGCGCAGCGAGGAGCCCATGCCCTCGGCCCAGTCGGGGTTGTCCACGAGCACGCAGCCGCTCAGATCGGCCCGCGCCCGCACGTCCCCGGCGCGCGCGCCCAGTACGACGTGCACCCGCGCGCATCCGGCCGCGCGCAGCACCCCGACCGCGTGCTCGACCAGGGGGCGCCCCCGGTGCTCCAGCAACGCCTTGGGCCGCCCGCCGAGCCGTCTGCCCCCGCCTGCGGCGAGCAGCAGCCCGGCGACCTCCTCGCGATGGTTGTCGGTCATGCGTCCTGCATACCTGACGGGGGACGCGGCGGCCGCTTTCCTTGGGCTGAATTTCGGTCCGCCCTGTGGCGCTCCCGGACGCCGTGGCGTTTACTGGCCCGCGCACGACGGAGTGTGAGGGGGAGGGCTGTGTTGCGGAGCTTGGGGCAGAGGTCAGTGACCGGCAGCGACGAGGACCCGAGAGTGTCGGAACTGCGGACCGCGGTGTCCCGGCTGCGACGCGAACTCGCCGCGCTCCCGTCCGACTTCCCCGACCGGGGCATAGCCGAGGACGAACTGGCGACGCTGGCGGCGATGGCCTCCGGCGGTTCACCGGAGATCCCGCGTCTGCGCAACTCCCTTTTACTGATCGCCGGTGCCATCGGCTCCGTGAGTGCCCTGGCCAGGGGTCTGAGGGGCGTCCGGGAGGCGGTGGATCTCTTCGGCGAACCGACGCAGAGGGGCTAGCTGTGCCTGCCTGGAGGCGCGGGGCCGCATGTCCTGTGCGGCTCCAGCGCGTGGGCGCGTCAAGCCGCAACACACCCGCACTCCCACCCGCACCCGCCCGCGGCGCAGGCCCCCCGGGCTCTCAGGCGCCCGAACTCGCCAAAGCCTGAGACAGCTCGAGGGCGATCTGCTGCAACACCGGCACGATCTTCTCGGTGGCCTCTTCGGTGACCCGCCCCGCCGGCCCCGAGATGGAGATCGCCGCCGCCGTCGGAGACTCCGGCACGGACACCGCGAGGCACCGCACCCCTATCTCCTGCTCGTTGTCGTCCACGGCGTACCCCAGCCGCCGTACGTCCTCCAGCGCGGCGAGGAAACCCTCGGGTGTGGTGATCGTCTTCTCCGTCGCGGCCGGCATCCCCGTACGGGACAGCAGGGCGCGCACCTCGTCGTCCGGCACGCCGGCCAGCAGCGCCTTGCCCACGCCGGTGGAGTGCGGGAGCACCCGTCGGCCCACTTCGGTGAACATCCGCATCGAGTGCTTCGACGGCACCTGGGCCACGTACACGATCTCGTCGCCGTCGAGCAGCGCCATGTTCGCGGTCTCGCCGGTCTCCTCGACCAGCCGCGCGAGATACGGCCGCGCCCATGTGCCGAGCAGCCGGGACGCGGACTCGCCGAGCCGGATGAGCCGGGGGCCGAGCGCATAGCGCCGGTTGGGCTGCTGACGGACGTACCCGCAGGCGACCAGCGTGCGCATCAGCCGGTGGATGGTCGGCAGCGGCAGCCCGCTGGTCGCGGACAACTCGCTCAGGCCGACCTCGCCACCCGCGTCCGCCATCCGCTCGAGGAGGTCGAAGGCGCGCTCGAGGGACTGGACCCCGCCCGCGGCGGAGGGCTTGGCGGAGTCGTTGGTGCTGGCGCTGGACGTCGGCACGGCGCGTTCCTTTCGGGACTGGCAAGAGGTGAGAAGCCTACCCGGCAGCCGGTTGACTCCCGGCTTGTGCGTAGCTACGTTCTGCTTGCTGGAATTCTAATTCCGCTTTGTGGAAACGTCCAGAGTGGGTGCCCGTCGGGCGTCGCCCGGAAGTGTGCCCCTTGACGGCGGGGAGGCGGGAGTGAAGACTCCTTCAACAGAACGTTGAATTCCGTTACGTGCGTGTAAATCCCCTTTCCGGGGGCGTAAAACGGCGGTACAGAGAGGGGTTCGGGTGTCCGACGCTGAACTGGTCCTGCGCTCGACGCGCGTCATCACTCCGGAAGGGACGCGGGCCGCCACGGTCACCGTGTCCGCCGGGAGGATCACGGCCGTCCTGCCCTACGACGCCCAGGTCCCGGCCGGCGCGCGGCTGGAGGACTTCGGCGACCACGTCCTGCTGCCCGGCCTGGTCGACACCCACGTGCACGTCAACGACCCGGGCCGCACCGAGTGGGAGGGCTTCTGGACCGCCACCCGCGCGGCGGCGGCCGGCGGCATCACCACGCTGGTCGACATGCCGCTCAACTCCCTCCCGCCGACCACGACCGTCGACCACCTGCGCGTGAAGCAGGCGGTGGCCGCGGACAAGGCGCACATCGACGTCGGCTTCTGGGGCGGCGCCCTGCCCGGCAACGTCAAGGACCTGCGCCCGCTGCACGACGCCGGTGTCTTCGGCTTCAAGGCGTTCCTGTCCCCGTCCGGTGTGGACGAGTTCCCGCATCTCGACCAGGACCAGCTCGCACAGGCCATGGCGGAGATCGCCGGCTTCGACGGCCTGCTGATCGTGCACGCCGAGGACCCGCACCACCTCGCCGCCGCCCCGCAGCACGGCGGCCCCAGGTACGCCGACTTCCTCGCCTCCCGCCCGCGCGACGCCGAGGACACGGCCATCGCGGGCCTCGTCGCGCAGGCCCGCCGCCTCCACGCGCGCGTGCACGTGCTGCACCTGTCCTCCAGCGACGCGCTGCCGCTGATCCGCGCCGCCCGCGCCGAGGGTGTCCGGATCACCGTGGAGACCTGCCCGCACTACCTCACCCTGACCGCCGAGGAAGTCCCGGACGGCGCCAGCGAGTTCAAGTGCTGCCCGCCCATCCGGGAGGCCGCCAACCAGGACCTGCTGTGGGAGGCGCTGGCCGACGGCACCATCGACTGCGTGGTCACCGACCACTCGCCCTCCACCGCCGACCTGAAGACCGACGACTTCGCCACCGCCTGGGGCGGCATCTCCGGCCTCCAGCTCAGCCTCTCCGCCGTGTGGACGGAGGCACGCGCGCGTGGTCACGGCCTGGAGGACGTCGTGCGCTGGATGTCCGCGAAGACCGCCGCCCTGGTCGGCCTCGACGCCTGCAAGGGCGCCATCGCCCCCGGCCGCGACGCCGACTTCGCCGTCCTCGCCCCCGAAGAGACCTTCACCGTCGACCCGGCCGGCCTCCAGCACCGCAACCGGGTCACCGCGTACGCGGGCAAGACCCTGTACGGCGTCGTGAAGTCCACCTGGCTGCGCGGCGAACGCATCGTCGCGGACGGCGAGTTCACCGAGCCGAAGGGCGCGCTGCTCGCCCGCCCCCGGTAAGCCACCCTCCGCATCCGCACCGGCCGACTCCCGAAAGGAACCCCTGATCACCGTGACGGCGCTGCATCAATCTTCTCTGGCTCGCTTCACCGGCGACGCGAACCCCTACGGAGGCGGCGACCCGTACGCGGACTACCGCACCGCCGACTTCCCCTTCACCCAGTACGCCAACCTCGCCGACCGGCAGCTCGGCGCCGGTGTCATCGCCGCCAACGACGAGTTCTTCGCCCAGCGGGAGAACCTGCTGGTGCCCGAGCCGGCCGAGTTCGACCCCGAGCACTTCGGGCACAAGGGCAAGGTCATGGACGGCTGGGAGACCCGCCGCCGGCGCGGCGCCCGTGCCGAACACCCCTGGCCGACGGCCGAGGACCACGACTGGGCGCTGGTCCGCCTCGGCGCGCCCGGCGTGATCCGCGGGATCGTCGTCGACACCGCCCACTTCCGCGGCAACTACCCGCAGGCGGTCTCCGTCGAGGGCACGTCCGTACCCGGCTCGCCGTCCCCGGAGGAGCTGCTGGGCGAGGACGTGAAGTGGACGACCGTCGTCCCCCGCACCGCCGTCGGCGGCCACGCGGCGAACGGTTTCGCCGTCTCCGTCGAGCAGCGCTTCACCCACCTGCGCGTCAACCAGCACCCCGACGGCGGCATCGCGCGCCTGCGCGTGTACGGCGAGGTCGTCCCGGACCCCGAGTGGCTGGCCGTCCTCGGCACCTTCGACGTCGTCGCCCTGGAGAACGGCGGCCGGGTCGAGGACGCCTCCAACCTCTTCTACTCCCCGGCCACCAACACCATCCAGCCGGGCCGCTCCCGCAAGATGGACGACGGCTGGGAGACCCGCCGCCGCCGCGACCAGGGCAACGACTGGATCCGCTACCAGCTGGCCGCCCAGTCGCAGATCCGCGCGATCGAGATCGACACGGCCTATCTGAAGGGCAACAGCGCCGGCTGGGCGTCGGTGTCCGTGAAGGACGGCGAGCACGGCGACTGGACGGAGATCCTCCCGCGCACCCGCCTCCAGCCCGACACCAACCACCGGTTCGTGCTCCCCAAGCCCGCGGTCGGCACGCACGCGCGGATCGACATCTTCCCCGACGGCGGCATCTCCCGCCTGCGCCTGTACGGCTCCCTGACCGAGCAGGGCGCGGCCGGCCTCGCCGCCCGGCACCAGGAACTGGGCGGCTGACCCACCTCCTGCCCGCGGGGGGCGCCCCGGCCCGGACAGCACCGGGGCGCCCCGCGCGTCACCCACACGGATCCGTTTCCCGGCCCCCTGGAACTTACGGGTCCGTCTCCCGCGTTCTTCCCGCGTGACCCTTCAGCAAGAGATCGTCGGCAACGCCATGCAGATGGCGGTCGTCAACCTGCAGCCCGGCCAGACCGTGTACTGCGAGGCCGGAAAGTTCCTGTTCAAGACGACGAACGTAACCATGGAGACGCGGCTGTCCAGCCCGTCCGGAAACGGCGGGCAGCAGGGACAGGGCGGCGGCAGCGGCGGCATGGGCGGCCTGCTGCGCCAGGCCATGGGCACCGCCATGCAGGTCGGCCAGCGCATGCTCGCGGGCGAGTCGCTGGCGTTCCAGTACTTCACCTCCCAGGGCGGTGAGGGCACGGTCGGCTTCGCGGGCGTGCTCCCGGGCGAAATGCGGGCCCTGGAACTCGACGGCACGCGCGCCTGGTTCGCCGAGAAGGACGCCTTCGTGGCCGCCGAGTCCACCGTCGACTTCGGCATCGCCTTCGCGGGCGCCCGCACCGGCATGAGCGGCGGCGAGGGCTTCATCCTGGAGAAGTTCACCGGGTACGGCACGGTGATCATCGCCGGCGCGGGCAACTTCATCGACCTCAACCCGGCGGACTTCGGCGGCCGCATCGAGGTCGACACCGGCTGTGTGGTCGCCTTCGAGGAGGGCATCCAGTACGGCGTCCAGCGCGTCGGCGGCCTCAACCGCCAGGGGATCATGAACGCCGTGTTCGGCGGCGAGGGCCTGTCCCTGGCCACCCTGGAGGGCAACGGCCGGGTGATCCTGCAGTCCCTCACCATCGAGAGCCTCGCCAACGCCCTGAAGAAGGCCCAGGGCGGCGACAAGCAGGGCCCGACCGGCGGACTGTTCTCCACCCACGCCGGCTGAGCCACCGAGGTGGCGCACGGGGGCCGATGAGTTGCGGGTGCGTGCGGGGTCTGACCTGATGACCGAAAGACCCCGCACCCGGAAGAAGGCACCGCCATGGGCAAGCTCGTCTCCACCGTCTTCGTCACCCTCGACGGCGTGTACCAGGCGCCCGGCGGCCCCCAGGAGGACACCAGCGGCGGCTTCGCCCAGGGCGGCTGGAGCTTTCCGTACGGCGACGACGACTTCGGCCGGTTCATCGCCGAGGTCTTCGACCGCGCCGGCGCCTTCCTGCTCGGCCGCCGTACCTACGACATCTTCGCCTCCTACTGGCCGAAGGTGACCGACCCTGCCGACCCGATCGCGTCCCGCCTCAACAGGCTCCCGAAGTACGTCGTCTCCTCCACCCTCCAGGCTCCCCAGTGGTCCGGCACCACCGTGCTCGGCGGCGACCTCGCCAAGGAGGCGCAGGCCCTGAAGGAGCGCACGGACGGCGAACTGCAGATCCACGGCAGCGGCGCCCTGGTCCGCTCCCTGATCGACCTCCGGCTCCTCGACACCCTCCACCTGCTGACCTTCCCGGTGGTCCTCGGCGCCGGCCGCCGCCTGTTCGCCGAGGGCGCGGTCCCCACCGGCTTCCGCCACACCGACGGCCGCGTCACCGGCGCGGGCGTGTCCATCCAGTCGTACGACCTGGCGGGCGACCCGCAGTACGGGTCGTACGAACTCCCGGAAGGCGCGTGAGGCGCGGCGAGAAGGGACGCCCGAGGCGCTGCTGAAGGCGCCCGGGACGCGCGCACAAACCCCTGGCCGAAGATCGTCTCCGCCGGTACGGTGATCGCGCCCGTGCGAGCCGCCGACGTCTCCGCACCTCCCTTTCGGAGACCGGGAGAGCCGCCCCATGTCGTCGATCGCCGTACCGGGTGCCACCGTCGCGCCCCGCCGTGCCTGGCACACCGACCTGCCCGTCCTGCTCGTCGCCGTCTGCTGGGGCGGCAGTTATCTCGCGGCCAAGGACATCACCACCGCCCGCACGGTCCTCGCCGTGCTCGTGCTGCGGTTCGCGCCGGCCGTGCCGGTACTGGCCGTCTCCGGACGCCGGGCCCTGCGGGCGCTCACCGGCGCCCAGTGGCGCGGCGCGGCCCTGCTCGGGCTGATCCTCAGCGGGATCTTCCTGCTGGAGACGTACGGCGTGGTGCAGACCTCGGCGACCAACGCCGGTCTGATCATCAGCCTCACCATGGTCTTCACCCCGCTCGCCGAGGCCGCCGTCACCCGCACCCGGCCCACCCCGGCCTTCCTCGGCGCGGCGCTGCTGTCGGTGCTCGGCGTCGTCCTGCTCACCCAGGGCGGCGGCTTCACCCGGCCGAGCACCGGCGACCTGCTGATGCTGCTCGCCGCGCTCGCCCGCACCCTGCACGTCCTCGCCATGTCCCGGCTCAGGGCCGTCCAGGGCGCCGGCGCGCTGCCGCTCACCACGGTCCAACTCGGCGCGTCCGTCGCCGTCTTCGCCCTGCTGTCGGCCGCCTCGGGTGGTCCGGCGCCCTGGTCGGTCGCGGCCGGGTTCGGGGCCCGGGACTGGGCGGGGCTGCTGTTCCTGACCGCGCTGTGCACGGTGTTCGCCTTCTTCGTGCAGATGTGGGCGGTCCGCCGTACCTCCCCGTCCCGGGTGGGGCTGCTGCTCGGCACCGAGCCGTTGTGGGCCGCCGCGGCGGGTATCGCCCTCGGTGGGGAACGGCTCGGCGCGCTCGCTCTCGCGGGCGGTGCGCTGGTGCTTGTGGGGACCGCGTGGGGGCGCAGGGCGGCAGGTTAACTTCCCGAAAACTCCTCGGACTTCATGGGAAAATCTTCAACCTTGTCGTTGACATGCCAACGTCTACGCGCGTCATCATGAAGACATGAGATTCCCCCCACACCCCACTCGCATCGGCGCCGCAGCCGCGCTCCTGTCCGCCCTTCTCGTGGGCGGCACCGTCTCGGCCACCACGGCGGACGCCGCAGCCTCGTCGGTCGGCAGCATCTGTTACGGCGCCCTGCCGTCGCAGGCCCACGACACCCTGGACCTGATCGCCCAGGGCGGCCCGTACCCGTACTCGCAGGACGGCACCGTCTTCACCAACCGTGAGGGCGTCCTGCCCAGCGAGTCCTCCGGCTACTACCACGAGTACACGGTGATCACACCCGGCTCCCCCACGCGCGGTGCCCGGCGCATCGTCACCGGCGAGCAGTCCCAGGAGGACTACTACACCTCCGACCACTACGCCACGTTCAACCTGATCGACTTCGGCTGCTGAGCCGGACGACGACAGGACTCCAGGGAACAGCGCCACAGGTCCCACGCACGCACGAGCGGGCCGCCGGGGATGCCCCGGCGGCCCGCTGCCGTCCGGTGTCCGGTCAGGCGGTGACGCTCGGCACGGCTCACCCGGTGGGGCCGCCGAAAGTCGACGAGTCCGCGACTTTGGTAGCCGATCAACCCCTGCCGGGCGGCCGGCACCCCCGCGCCCTGCATAGATTTGTCGACCGTGACAGAGAACGAGCTCGACCACACCGTGGCGCGCGGAGCGTGGCCCCGCCGGTGGATGCTGCCCTCCGCCCTGCTGCACGGGCTCGACCCGGACTCCGCCCCGGCAGGCCGGCGGCCCCGGCGCACCGCACGGGACTGGGCCGTCGACACCTGCTGCTTCCTGCTGGCCGTGTTCCTCTTCCTGGCGTCCGCCGCCACCCTTCGCCAGGAGGACGTGCCCGGTGGCCTGGCCGTCGCCGACGTGGTGCTGGGCGCCCTGTCCTGCGTTGCCGTCTGGCTGCGCCGCCGCTGGCCGGTCGGCCTCGCCGTCGCGATGGTCGTCGTCGGTTTCGTGTCCTCCACGGCGGGCGGGGCCGGCGCGGTCGCCCTGTTCACGCTGGCCGTGCACCGGCCCTTCCGTTACGTCGCCTGGATCGGCGGCGCCGACCTCGCCCTCGTACCCGTCTACTACTGGCTGCGCCCCGACCCCGATGTGCCCTTCGCGGCTTCCGTCGTGTTCGTTGTGCTGCTCGCCGTCTCCGTCATCGGCTGGGGCATGTTCGTGCGCTCCAAGCGGCTGCTGCTGCTCAGCCTGCGCGAGCGGGCCCGGCGCGCGGAGACCGAGGCGCGGCTGCGCGCCGAGCAGGCGCAGCGGCTCGCCCGCGAGGCCATCGCCCGCGAGATGCACGACGTCCTCGCCCACCGGCTCACCCTGCTCAGCGTGCACGCGGGCGCGCTGGAGTTCCGGCCGGACGCGCCCCGCGAGGAGGTCGCCCGGGCCGCCGGAGTGATCCGGGAGAGCGCGCACGAGGCGCTCCAGGACCTGCGGGAGATCATCGGCGTGCTGCGGGCCGGCGAGTCCGACGACGCGGCCGGGGAACGGCGCCAGCCGACGCTGGCCGCGCTGGACGCCCTCGTCGCCGAGTGCCGCGAGGCCGGCATGAAGGTCACGTTGGAGCACCACGTCGCCGACCCGGCCGCCGTACCCGCCTCCGTCGGCCGCACCGCCTACCGCATCGCCCAGGAGGCCCTGACCAACGCCCGCAAACACGCCCCCGGCGCCGAGGTCACCCTGAGCCTCACCGGCACCCCGGGCGAGGGCCTGACCGTCACGGTCACCAACCCGCCGCCCACCACCGAGCCCACGCCCGTCCCCGGCTCCGGGCAGGGCCTGATCGGCCTCACCGAGCGCGCGACCCTGGCCGGCGGCCGGCTGGAGCACGGCAGCACGGCCGACGGCGGGTTCGAGGTACGGGCCTGGCTGCCCTGGGGCCGCACCGGGCCCACAGCCTGAGGCCCCCCTGGGCCGGCCGGCCGTGGATCCCGGCGGGCCGAGGGGGGCAACACGGGCAGCGCAACCGTGATTACGTAAGCCCCATGACGCCGATCAGACTCCTCCTCGTCGACGACGACCCGCTCGTACGGGCCGGACTGGCCCTGATGATCGGCGGGGCCGAGGACATCGAGATCGTCGGGGAGGCCGCGGACGGCGCCCAGGCCGAGGAACTCGTCTCGCGCACCCGGCCGGACGTCGTCCTCATGGACATCCGGATGCCGTCGGTGGACGGGCTCACCGCGACCGAGCGGCTGCGCGCGCGGACCGACGCCCCGCAGGTCGTGGTGCTCACCACCTTCCACGCCGACGAGCAGGTGCTGCACGCCCTGCGCGCGGGCGCCGCCGGATTCGTGCTGAAGGACACCCCGCCCGCCGAGATCGTCGACGCCGTGCGCCGGGTCGCGGCCGGCGACCCCGTGCTGTCGCCCGCCGTCACCCGGCAGTTGATGCGGCACGCGGCCGGCGGCGCCGCCGACGCGCGCCAGGCACGCGCGCGTGAACGGCTCGCCGTCCTCAACGACCGCGAGCGCGAGGTCGCCGTCGCCGTCGGCCGCGGCCTCGCCAACGCGGCGATCGCCACCGAGCTGTTCATGAGCGTGGCCACCGTCAAGACGCACGTCTCCCGCGTCCTCGCCAAGCTCGGCCTCGGCAACCGGGTCCAGATCGCGTTGCTGGCGTACGACGCCGGACTCCTCGAGGAGGACGGGCACTAAGCGCCTGCGCCGCGCGTTGTCCTGGTGCCGGGGATGCCCGGTGTGCCTCGGGGGAGTCCGGAAGGGGAGCGATGGGCAGGCAAGACGTGGTTGATCTGGGGGAGTTCGGGGACGCGCTGCGCACGGATCCGCATCCGGTGTACGCCCGGCTGCGCGAGCAGGGCCCCGTGCACCGCGTCCGGCTGCCGGGCTGGGAGGACGAGGCCTGGCTGGTCGTCGGGTACGAGGAGGCGCGGGCGGCCCTCGCCGACAACCGGCTGGCCAAGGACACGGCCAAGATCGGCGTGACCGTCATGGACCAGGAGATGATCGGCAAGCATCTGCTGGCCACCGATCCGCCCCAGCACACCCGCCTGCGCGGCCTCGTCACCCGCGCGTTCACGATGCGCCGGGTGGAGCAGCTGCGCCCGCGGATCCAGCAGATCACCGACGAACTGCTGGACGAGATGCTCCCGGCCGGCCGCGCCGACCTCATCGCCTCCCTCGCCTACCCGCTGCCGATCACCGTCATCTGCGAACTCCTCGGCGTGCCGGGCATGGACCGCGAGGAGTTCCGCGCGATGTCCACGGAGGTGGTCGCGCCGACCAGCGAACAGACGGGGTACGACGCGATCGTCCGCCTCGGCCAGTACCTCACCGAGCTGATCGAGGACAAGCGCTCCTCGGGTCCGACGGACGACCTGCTGAGCGATCTGATCCGCACCACCGCAGAGGACGGCGACCGGCTCTCCGCGCAGGAACTGCGCGGCATGGCCTTCCTGCTGCTGGTCGCCGGCCACGAGACCACCGTCAACCTCATCGGCAACGGCGTCCACGCCCTCCTGACCCACCCCGGCCAACTCGCGGCCCTCCGCGCCGACATGAGCCTCCTGGACGGCGCCGTCGAGGAGATGCTGCGCTACGAGGGCCCGGTGCAGAGCGCCACCTACCGGTTCGCCGCCGAGCCCCTGGAGATCGCCGGCGCCGCCATCGAGAAGGGCACCCATGTGGTGATCAGCCTCACCGCCGCCCAGCGCGACGGCGAGCGCTACGACGAACCGCACCGGTTCGACATCCGCCGCGACACCCGCGGCCACCTCGCCTTCGGCCACGGCATCCACTACTGCCTCGGCGCACCCCTGGCGCGCCTGGAGGGCCGCACGGCCATCGGCGCCCTCCTGGAGCGCGCCCCCGGCCTCGCGCTCGACGGCACGTCGGGCGAGTGGCTGCCCGGCCTGCTGATGAGAGGGATGCGCACCCTTCCGGTGCGCTGGTGAACGGCCTCTGAGACCAGCCCTGCGCGAGCCGCGGCCACGTTCGCAGGCGTAGCCCGCGGCGCGGCAGGTGTTGGCGGAGTCGGCGGCAATGGTCGTGCGCGGCGCGGGTGACTTCGGTTGCGCGTGGCGCCCGCAGTAACGGTCCTAGGCGGAGCCGGCGGCTACGGTCGTGCGCGGCGTGGGCTGCAACGCCCGTGCGTGGCCCGCCGTATCGCTCGTGCGAGGCCCGGGGTCTCGGTCGTACGCGGCCCCGGCGTCACCCTCGCGACAGCTGTGCCCGGTCCGGGATTTCCGTGAGGGACACCGGGCGTCGCTCGCGGCGGGAGACCTCGCAGGCCTCGGCCACCCGCAGGGCCTGCAGGGCCTCGTGGCCGTCGCACGGGTTGGGGCGCTCGCCGCGCACCACCTCCACGAAGGCGTTCAGCTCGGCCTCGTACGCGGGCCCGAACCGCTCCAGGAAGCCCGGCCACGGCTTGTCCGCGGGCGGCGGCCCGGTCGGCTCGGTGGACGCGAGCGGCGTACGGTCGTCCAGGCCGACCACGACCGTGTCCGCCTCCCCGGCCAGCTCCATGCGCACGTCGTACCCGGCGCCGTTCAGCCGGGTCGCCGTGGCCGTGGCGAGCGTGCCGTCGTCCAGCGTGAGCAGCGCCGCGCCCGTGCCGACGTCGTCGGCCTCGCGGAACATCGCGGGCCCGGCGTCGGACCCGGTGGCGTAGACGTCGGCCACCTCACGGCCCGTCACCCATCGCAGCACGTCGAAGTCGTGGATCAGCGTGTCCCGGAACAGCCCGCCGGACAGCGGGAGCCAGTCGGCCGGGGGAGGGGACTGGTCGCAGGTCATCGCGCGCACGGTGTGCAGCCGGCCGAGGCGTCCCGAGCGCACGGCCTCTCGGGCGCCGGCGTATCCCGCGTCGAAGCGCCGCTGGAACCCCATCTGCAGGATCGTGCCCGCCGTCTCCACCTCGGCGAGCGCCTGCACCGTGCCCGGCAGGTCGAGCGCGATCGGCTTCTCGCAGAAGACCGGCAGGCCCGAGCGGGCTGCCCGACCGATCAGTTCGGCGTGCGCCGACGTCGCCGTGGTGATCACCACCGCGTCCACGCCCCACTTGAAGATCTCGTCCACACCCGGCGCCGCCGTCTCGCCCAGCCGGTGTGCCAGTCCCTGTGCCCGGGCCGGATCCGTGTCCGTCAGGATCAGCGACCCGACGTCGCGGTGACGGCTCAGCGTTCTGGCGTGAAGGGTGCCGATGCGGCCCGTACCGATGACCCCGATGCGCATGGAAACAAAGTGAGGGCGGAGCCCGTACGCTGTCAATGCGTATGTCCGGACAATCGGACTACACAACTTCCCGTCAACCGACCACAGGGCTACGCTCGGGCCCGTGCCGAAACCAGATGTGGACCCCACCGTGTCGCTCGACCTCCACGTGGACCGTAGCTCCCCGGTGCCGTTGTACTTCCAGCTCTCCCAGCAGCTCGAAGCCGCCATCGAGCACGGCAGCCTCACCCCGGGCAGCCTGCTGGGCAACGAGATCGAGCTGGCCGCGCGGCTCGGTCTGTCCCGGCCGACCGTCCGCCAGGCCATCCAGTCCCTCGTCGACAAGGGGCTCCTCGTGCGCCGCCGCGGCGTCGGCACGCAGGTGGTGCACAGCCAGGTCAAGCGCCCGCTGGAGCTGAGCAGTCTGTACGACGACCTGGAGGCCGCCGGCCAGCGCCCCGCGACCAAGGTGCTGGTCAACACCGTCGTACCGGCCTCCGCCGAGGTCGCCGCCGCGCTCGGCGTCCCCGAGGGCAGCGATGTGCACCGCATCGAGCGGCTGCGCCTCGCGCACGGCGAGCCGATGGCGTACCTGATCAACCATCTCCCGCCCGGCCTGCTCGACCTGGAAACCGGCCAGCTGGAGGCCACCGGCCTGTACCGGCTGATGCGCTCGGCCGGGATCACCCTGCACAGCGCCCGTCAGTCCATCGGCGCCCGCGGTGCCACGGAGGCCGAGGCCGAGCGGCTCGCCGAGGCCGAGGGCGCGCCGTTGCTCACCATGCAGCGCACCACCTTCGACGACACCGGCCGCGCGGTCGAGTTCGGCGACCACACCTACCGCCCGACCCGCTACTCCTTCGAGTTCCAGCTGCTCGTCCGGCCCTGACCGGGACCCGCGTTCGTCGCAATGTCCGGACAATCGGCCGGGCCGGTGCTCCCCGGCTGTGTCATGAGTGTCACCCGTGTTCGATACTGGAGCGTTTGGGGCCGCTGAGCTGATCACCGGCCCCTTCCGTACGTACGAACACAGCAAGAAGGGGCACTGCCTCGTGGCACGGTTCAGGACCTGGGCGGTCATTGCGCTGACAGGGGCACTTTCGCTGTCCCTCGCGGCGTGCAGCAGCACCGGAGGCAAGCGGGCCGAGGATGCCCGCAGGGCCGCCGCGGCCCAGGGGAGAGCGGCGGTGAACACGCCGCGCTGGACCTTCGCGATGATCACCCACTCGGGAGACGGCGACACCTTCTGGGACATCGTGCAGAGCGGCGCCAGGCAGGCCGCCGTCAAGGACAACATCAACTTCCTGTACTCGCACGATGACCAGGCGCAGCAGCAGGCGCAGCTCGTGGACGCGGCGGTCGACAAGAAGGTCGACGGCATCATCGTCACCCTCGCCAAGCCCGACGCCATGAAGGCTGCCCTGGCCCGCGCCGAGAAGGCCGGCATCCCGGTCATCACGGTGAACTCCGGCTCCGAGGAGTCCAAGGCCTTCGGCGCCCTCACCCACATCGGCCAGGACGAGACCATCGCCGGCGAGGCCGTCGGAGACGAGCTGAACAGGCGCGGGAAGAAGAGGGCCCTGTGCGTGCTGCACGAGCAGGGCAACGTCGGGCACGAACAGCGCTGCGACGGCGTCGCCAGGACCTTCCACGGCATCCTGCAGAAGCTCTACGTCAACGGCACCGACATGCCCGACGTCCAGTCCGGCATCGAGGCCAAGCTCCAGGCCGACAGGTCCATCGACTCCGTCGTCACCCTCGGCGCGCCGTACGCCGACACCGCCGTGAAGGCGAAGAGCGACGCGGGCAGCAGGGCCGAGATCGACACCTTCGACCTCAACGCCCAGGTCGCCGCCGAGCTGAAGAACGGCACCCTCGGCTTCGCCGTGGACCAGCAGCCGTATCTCCAGGGCTACGAGGCGGTCGACCTGCTGTGGGCCTACAAGTACAACGGCGACGTCCTCGGCGGCGGCAAGCCGGTGCTCACCGGCCCGCAGATCATCACCAGGGACCAGGCCTCCGCGCTGGCCGCGTACACCCAGCGGGGCACCCGATGAGCGCGGCCGCTGATGAAAGGATTCTGCAGGGCTCGCCGCTGAAGAAACTGCTCGCCCGGCCGGAACTGGGCTCGGTGGTCGGCGCGCTCGCCGTCCTCGTCTTCTTCGCCTTCGCCGCCGACGGCTTCCTCAACGCCTCCAGCCTCAGCACGGTCCTGTACGCCTCCTCGACCATCGGCATCATGGCCGTACCGGTGGCGCTGCTGATGATCGGCGGCGAGTTCGATCTGTCGGCCGGTGTCCTGGTGACGTCCTCGGCGCTGGTGTCCTCGATGTTCAGCTACCAGATGACGGCGAACACCTGGGTCGGCGTCGGCGTGTCCCTGCTGGTCACCCTCGCCGTCGGCGCCTTCAACGGCTTCCTGCTCACCCGCACCAGGCTGCCCAGCTTCATCGTCACGCTGGGTACCTTCCTGATGCTGACGGGCATGAACCTGGGCTTCACCAAGCTGATCGACGGCACGGTGTCGACGAAGACCGTCGGGGACATGGAGGGCTTCCGCTCCGCCCACGCGCTCTTCGCCTCGACCCTCACCGTCGGCGGCGTCGACTTCAAGGTCACGATCCTGTGGTGGCTGGGCCTGGTCGCCCTCGCCTCCTGGATCCTGCTGCGCACCCGCGCCGGCAACTGGATCTTCGCCGTCGGCGGCAACCAGGACGCGGCCCGCGCGGTCGGCGTCCCGGTCGCCAGGACCAAGATCGGCCTCTACATGGGCGTGGCGTTCGGCGCCTGGATCTCCGGCCAGCACCTGCTCTTCTCCTTCGACGCCGTCCAGTCCGGCGAGGGCGTCGGCAACGAGCTGATCTACATCATCGCGGCCGTGATCGGCGGCTGCCTGATCACCGGCGGCTACGGCAGTGCGATCGGCTCCGCCGTGGGCGCCCTCCTCTTCGGCATGACGAGCAAGGGCATCGTCTTCGCCGAGTGGAACCCCGACTGGTTCAAGTTCTTCCTCGGAGCGATGCTGCTCCTCGCGACCCTGCTCAACGCCTGGGTCAAGAAGCGCGCGGAGGCCAACAAGTGACTCTCGTCGAGCTGACCGGCGTCAGCAAGCACTACGGCACCGTCCGCGCCCTCGAAGGTGTCTCGCTGGAGGTCCACCCCGGCGAGATCACCTGCGTCCTCGGTGACAACGGAGCCGGCAAGTCCACCCTGATCAAGATCGTCGCGGGTCTGCACCGGCACGACGGCGGCACCCTGAGCATCGAGGGCGAGGAGACGACTTTCTCCTCCCCGAGGCAGGCCCTGGACCGCGGCATCGCCACGGTCCACCAGGACCTGGCGGTGGTCCCCCTCATGCCGGTCTGGCGCAACTTCTTCCTCGGCTCCGAGCCCCGCAAGGGCAAGGGCCCCTTCAAGCGCCTGGACACCGACCTCATGCGCCGCACCACCCGCGAGGCGTTGCTCCGCATGGGCATCGACCTCCGGGACGTCGACCAGCCCATCGGCACCCTCTCCGGCGGCGAACGCCAGTGCGTGGCGATCGCCCGCGCCGTCCACTTCGGGGCGAAGGTCCTGGTCCTGGACGAGCCGACGGCGGCACTGGGTGTGAAGCAGTCCGGTGTGGTCCTGAAATATGTGGCCGCGGCACGCGACGAGGGCCTGGGCGTTGTTCTGATCACCCACAACCCGCACCACGCATACCTGGTGGGGGACAGGTTCGTGCTGTTGCGGAGGGGCACGATGGTGGGGAATCACACACGGGACGAGATCACGCTGGACGAGCTGACCCGGCAGATGGCGGGAGGATCCGACCTGGACGCCCTGCGCCATGAACTGCAGCGTGGCTGAGGGGCGCGGGGCCGCATCGATCAGCGGCTCCGCCGCGGGGCGCGACAAGCCACGACGTACCCGCGGTCGGCGACGCTCGCGCACCCCCCTCTCCCGTCCCGTACGCGACCCACACCCGTGGTGAGGCAGAATCGACAGACGATGAGCACCTACCGCGACCTCACCGCCCCCATCGGCTCCCGCAGGGCCCCCGTGCTCCGTACGGTCGGCACCAGGGAACGCCGCTCCCACCTGACAGCACCCCGCGTGCCCACGGTGGGGATCGACATCGGCGGCACCAAGGTCATGGCGGGCGTCGTGGACGCCGACGGCAACATCCTGGAGAAGCTCCGCGCCGAGACCCCGGACAAGTCCAAGAGCCCCAAGGTCGTCGAGGACACCATCGTCGAACTGGTCCTGGACCTGTCCGACCGGCACGACGTGCACGCGGTCGGCATCGGTGCGGCCGGCTGGGTCGACGCCGACCGCAACCGCGTCCTGTTCGCCCCCCACCTGTCCTGGCGCAACGAACCGCTGCGCGACCGCCTGAGCGGTCGCCTGTCCGTGCCGGTCCTCGTGGACAACGACGCCAACACCGCAGCCTGGGCGGAGTGGCGCTTCGGAGCGGGGCGTGGCGAGGACCACCTCGTCATGATCACGCTCGGCACCGGCATCGGCGGCGCCATCCTGGAGGACGGCCAGGTCAAGCGCGGCAAGTACGGCGTCGCCGGCGAGTTCGGCCATATGCAGGTCGTGCCCGGCGGCCACCGCTGCCCGTGCGGCAACCGCGGCTGCTGGGAGCAGTACAGCTCAGGCAACGCGCTCGTCCGCGAGGCCAAGGAGCTGGCCGCCGCCGACTCCCCGGTGGCGTACGGGATCATCGAGCACGTCAAGGGCCAGATCGCCGACATCACCGGCCCGATGATCACCGAGCTGGCCCGCGAGGGCGACGCGATGTGCGTCGAGCTGCTCCAGGACATCGGCCAGTGGCTCGGCGTCGGCATCGCCAACCTCGCCGCCGCCCTCGACCCGTCCTGCTTCGTCATCGGCGGAGGGGTCTCGGCCGCCGACGACCTGCTCATCGGCCCCGCCCGGGACGCCTTCAAGCGCCACCTCACCGGCCGCGGCTACCGCCCCGAGGCACGCATCACCCGCGCCCAGCTCGGCCCCGAGGCCGGCATGGTGGGCGCAGCCGACCTGGCCCGGCTGGTCGCCCGCCGGTTCCGCCGGGCCAAGCGCCGCCGGGTGGAACGGTACGAGCGCTACGAGCGGTACACCCAGGCCCGACGCGACCGGGACACCGCATGACCGCCTCCCTGCCCCGCCAGGCCGCCCCGCCGGACGAGCCGCGCCGCCCCGCCGAGGCCCCCCGGCACAAGGCCAGGCGCCGCGCGCTCACCCTGCTCATCATCGGCCTGCTGATCGGCGTACCGGCCGGCTACCTGGTGATCTCCGCGAACCAGAGCCGCAACAGCGGCAAGGACAAGGAGGCGAAGTACTCGGCGACCGGCCTGACCCCGGGCGGGCCGTCGAAGGTGCAGAGCCGCCTCTACCAGGTGACGGCCCCGCACCCGGCCGACTCCATCGCCTCCTACGAGACGAACAACTGGAGGACCAGCCGGCTCTACGTGCAGTTCCGCACCAACCCCGCCGGCCTGGACAGCTTCCTGCAGACCATGGGCGCACGCCCGGACGAGCTGAAGAAGGGCGACATCGCCATCGGCGCCCGCGACCAGAGGGTCAGCGGCTGGCGCTTCACCGGCCCCGGCCCCTGGTGGGGACTGACCCACGAGCAGAAGAACCCGGCGCCGACCCAGGACGTGGTCGTGAACATGACCGACCCGAAGAACCCGGTGGTCTACGTCGTCTCCCGCACGGTCCCGTAGCCGCAGGCCCCGGCCGGTCCCGGGGCCGATTGTCAGACCCCGCCCGTAGAGTCGAAGACATCTGATCCGACGCATGGGCGGGAGGTGGCAGGACGTATGAGCGCAGGCACGGCCGCGGTGGCCGAGCGCACGGCAGGCTCCGGGCGGGCCGGGGACCAGGTCCCGGTGCGCCTCGCGTCCGTGTACCTTCCGGCGCCCCTCCCACGCGAGGGCCGCATCGCCTTCTGGGACCCCGAGGGCGGATCCGTCGAGGGCGACACCGCCGAGATCACGGTCGTACGACGCCACGGTGCGGGCGTGCGCCGCAGGCAGGTGCCCGCGCTGACCCTGCCGCTCGCCGATGCCCTGCCGCTGCTGGTCCGGGCCCGCCGCGACCCGGCCGCCCATCCGGCCACGGCCTGCTGGGGCGCCGCCGCGCTGCACGCGCTGCGACTGGTCGCCCGCGGCCGCCTGCTGCCGGGCCTGACCCCGGCAGGCCATGACGCCTGGCGGGCGGGCCCGCTGGAGCCCGCCGACATCGCCCACCTGCGCGCGGTCGCCGCCGCCCTGCCCCCGGAGGGCCACGCCGTGCCGCTCCCGGACCCAGGGCCGCTCCGGCTGCCCGAGCCGGAGGCCCTGATCCGCTCCTTCCTGGACGCGGTCGCCGACACCCTGCCCCGCACCCCGGCCGCCCCGTACACCGCCGGCCGGCCCTTCGCCGCCCGGGAGCCCGTGGCGCTGCCCCAGGCCCACGAATGGGCGGCCGAGGTCGCCGCCGGCATGGACGCGGGCGTGCGGATCTCGCTCCGCCTGGACCTGTCCGCGTACGACGTCTTCGACACCGGCGCGAGCGCCCCGCAGCCGACCGGACCGAGGAACGCCGGCGCGGCCATCGTGCAGGTGCACAGCCTCGCCGACCCCACCCTGGTGGCCGACGCGGCGGCTCTGTGGGCGGGGGAGGCCGACACGGCGTTCGGGCCCCGCTCGCGGGTGGACGCCGCCCTCGCCGTGCGGCGCGCGGCCCGCGTGTGGCCGCCCCTGGACCGGCTCGCCGAACAGGACGTGCCCGATGTGCTGGCCCTGTCCGAGGAGGAGCTGGGCGAACTGCTCGGCGTGGCGGCCACCCGCCTGGCCGCCGCCGGGGTCGCCGTGCACTGGCCCCGCGACCTCGCCCGCGACCTCACGGCCGCGGCGGTGGTCCGCCCGGCGCCCGGCTCGGCGACCGACGGCACCGGCTTCTTCGAGAGCGAGGAACTGCTCCAGTTCCGCTGGCAGTTGGCGCTCGGCGGGGACCCGCTCAGCGAGGCCGAGATGGACGCTCTGGCCGAGGCCCACCGCCCGGTGGTACGGCTGCGGGACAGCTGGGTGCTGGTCGACCCGGCCCTCGTCCGCAAGGCCCGCAAGCGCGAACTGGGCCTGCTCGACCCGGTCGACGCGCTGTCCGTGGCGCTCACCGGCACCGCTGACATCGACGGCGAGAGTGTCGAGGCCGTGCCGGTCGGCACGCTGGCCGCTCTCCGCGACCGGCTCACGGCGGGCCTGCGCCCCGCCGACCCGCCCGCGGGCCTCGCCGCCACCCTCCGCGACTACCAGCTGCGCGGTCTGGCCTGGCTGGACCTCATGACCACCCTCGGCCTCGGCGGCTGCCTCGCCGATGACATGGGCCTCGGCAAGACGGTCACGCTCATCGCCCTGCACCTGAAACGCGCCCGCACCGAACCGACCCTCGTCGTCTGCCCGGCCTCCCTGCTCGGCAACTGGCAGCGCGAGATCACCCGCTTCGCACCCGGCGTCCCGGTCCGCCGCTTCCACGGCCCGGACCGCACCCTGGACGGCCTCGACGGCGGGTTCGTCCTCACCACGTACGGCACCATGCGCTCCACCGCCCCCCGCCTGGCCGAACAGCCCTGGGGCATGGTCGTGGCAGACGAGGCCCAGCACGTGAAGAACCCCTACTCGGCGACCGCCAAGGCGCTGCGCACCATCCCGGCCCCCGCGCGCGTGGCGCTGACCGGCACCCCCGTGGAGAACAACCTCTCCGAACTGTGGGCCCTGCTCGACTGGACCACTCCCGGACTCCTCGGCCCCCTGAAGTCCTTCCGCGCCCGGCACGCCCGCGCGGTGGAGAACGGCGAGGACCAGGAGGCCACGGACCGCCTCGCCCGCCTGGTCCGGCCGTTCCTGCTGCGCCGCAAGAAGTCCGACCCCGGCATCGTGCCCGAGCTTCCCCCCAAGACCGAGACCGACCACCCGGTGCCGCTCACCCGCGAGCAGGCCGCGCTGTACGAGGCGGTGGTGCGCGAGTCGATGCTGGCCATCGAGACCGCCGAGGGCATCGCCCGCCGGGGCCTGGTGCTGAAACTTCTGGGCGCCCTGAAGCAGATCTGCGACCACCCGGCGCTGTACCTGAAGGAGGAGGCGCACGCCGACCGGCTCGTGGCCCGCTCCGGCAAACTCGCCCTGCT
Organism: Streptomyces sp. NPDC001093; assembly: GCF_040298985.1. Lineage (NCBI taxonomy): Bacteria > Bacillati > Actinomycetota > Actinomycetes > Kitasatosporales > Streptomycetaceae > Streptomyces > Streptomyces sp. NPDC001093. The sequence continues at coordinate 44,093 of NZ_JBEPBF010000076.1, forward strand.
GGACGAGCTGTTGGACACCCTTCTCGCCGAGGACGGCTCGGCGCTGGTCTTCACCCAGTACGTCGGCATGGCCCGCCTCATCGCCGCGCACCTGTCCGCCCGCGCGATCCCGGTGGACCTGCTGCACGGCGGCACCCCGGTCCCGGAACGCGAGCGCATGGTCGACCGCTTCCAGAGCGGCGAGACCCCGGTCCTGGTGCTCTCCCTGAAGGCCGCCGGCACCGGCCTGAACCTCACCCGCGCGGGCCATGTCATCCACTTCGACCGCTGGTGGAACCCGGCGGTCGAGGAACAGGCCACCGACCGCGCGTACCGCATCGGCCAGACCCAGCCGGTCCAGGTCCACCGCCTGGTCACCGAGGGCACGGTCGAGGACCGCATCGCCGAGATGCTCACCGCCAAGCGCGCCCTGGCCGACGCCATCCTCGGCTCCGGCGAGGCGGCGCTCACCGAACTGACGGACCGCGAGCTGTCCGACCTCGTCTCACTGCGGCGGCAGTCATGACGGATGGGGAACGCCGAGAACGCGGTGAGCAGCGCCCCGCCGACGCCGCCCGCCGAGCCCTACGGGAGGCCCGGCAGCGGGCGGAGACCGGACGGGCCGAACCCGAAGCTGCGGGAGCTGAGCGGGCTGGGGCCGAGTGGGCTGGGGCCGAGTGCGCTGGGCGCGAACAGGCCGTGAGCGAACCAGCCGGGTGCGAACAAAACGGCGCCGAGCGGATGGGATGCGAACAGGCAGGCGCCGGGCCGGCCAGGTCCGGGAGGGCGGCAGCAGGGCGGGAGGAGACTCTGCCGCGGCAGGCGGTGTCCGGGCGCGGGGACGACCGGGCCGGCGCCGCGGAGCCGAGGCCCGCGGACGTCGCGCGGGCCGCCCTCCGGTCGGCCAGGTCGACTCTGCCCGCCCGGTCGGGCACGGACGACACGGCGGACGGGACCAGCGACTCCGCCGCACCGGCTGACGGCAGGACAACAGGCGCTCCGGCACGGTCTGCTGAAGGAGGAGTGCTCGGCGCCATGGCGCGCTCTGCCGACGAAGGCGGGCGCGGCGCCACGGGGCGGTCCGGCCGTGCGGGTGAGCGGGACGACTCCGGGGCTGCCGGGGCTGATGCCCGGGTCGTGTTCGGTGCTGCGGGTGCGGGTGCGGGTGCGGGTGCGGGTGCGGATGCCCGGGGCGTGCCCAGGGCTGCCGGCGTGGATGCCCGGGATGTGCCCGGGGCTGCCCGTGCAGATGCCAAGGATGCGTCCGGGGCGGTTGGTGCGGGTGACCGAGGCGGGTCCGGGGTTGCCCGTGCGGGGGATCGAGATGTGTCCGAGGCCGCCGGTGCGCAAGGGCCCGCGGGGCGTCCCGCCGATGTGGCCCGTGAGGCACTCCGGTCCGCCCGCCGGGAGGCGCTGCGTGCCGAGGCCGAGGCGGAGGAGGCTGCCGCGCGTGGCCGGCGGTCGCAGGAGGGCCGTACCCGACGCGGGCCGCGCGCGACCGGTGGCTCCGGCTCCCCGGCATCGCGTACCGCTGCCGTCCCCGGGCCGGACTCCCCGGCCCCCCGTATCAAGGCCGCTCAGGACATGCGGCGCTACCTGGCCGACGCCTTCCGGATGCCGGTGTGGTCCGACACCCCGGAGGACGAGACCCCGAGCACGGACACCAACGGTGGCGGCGACAGTACCGACGCCGACACCACCGGACCCCCCGGTGTCACCACTCCCGCCGAACCGGACCCCAACCCCGCCGAACCGGCCCCCGCTCCCGCCGGTCCGGGACCGGCGCGGGACGAGTCGGCGTACCCCCGCGCACTCCCCGCCGCATCCGCTCCCATCACCTCCACCACCCCCGCCACCCGAGACGACACCGTCCCGGGCCGACCCGCCCCCGCAGTCGCGTCCCCCCACGTGCCCGCCACCATGGGCACCCCCCACCGCGACTCCGAACTGCGTCGTACCTTCCCCGAGTTCGCGCCCCGTGAGGCCACCGACGAGGGCGCGCCGTTCGCCGGGACCTGGTGGGGCAACGCCTGGGTGGCCGCGCTGGAGCAGGGCGCGCTGGACCCCAAGAGGGTGGCACGGGGCCGCGGTTATGCCGACCAGGGGCACGTCGACGCGATCACCGTGACCCCGGGGCTGGTCCTGGCGTACGTCCGCGGAAGCCGGCCCCGCCCGTACCGGGTGCAGGTGCGGGTCCGCACGCTGGAGGACACGGACTGGGCGCGCTTCCTGGACGCGGCCGCCGACCGGCCGGGGCACATCGCCGCGCTGCTCGACAAGGAACTGCCCCAGTCCCTCGCCGACTGCGGTGTGCCCCTGCTGCCCGGTCCCGGCGACCTCGTGCCGCGCTGCAGCTGCCCCGACTCCGGGCACCCCTGCAAGCACGCGGCGGCGCTCTGCTACCAGACGGCGCGGCTGCTCGACGCCGACCCGTTCGTACTGCTCCTGCTGCGCGGCCGGGGCGAGCGGAGCCTGCTCGACGCGCTGTCCCGGCGCAGCGCCGCCCGCGCGGCCCGCGCCGCCCAGGAGCGGCAGCCGGAGTCCCTGCCGGGCGTACGCGCCGCCGACGCCCTCGTCCCGCGTGAACTCCCGCCGCTGCCTCCGCCGTTGCCGGTACCCCCGCATCCCGAGCAGCCCCCGGTCTATCCGGCGGCGCCCGGTGGCCCGGACCCCTTCGCGCTGGACCAGCTCGCGACCGACGCCGCCGCCCGCGCCCACGCGCTGCTCGGCACCGGACGCGACCCGGTGGGCGAGCTGACCCTGTGGCAGGACGCGGTGCGCTTGGCCGCCGCCCGCCCCGGCTCCGGCCTCACGGCCACCACCCGCACCCTGTACGCCACGCTCGCCACGGCCGTCGGCCGCACCTCGGGGGACCTCGCGCGGGCCGTCGCGGCCTGGCGCCAGGGCGGGGCCGCCGGGCTGGCCGTGCTGGAGGAGCCGTGGGACCCGCCGGCCGGCCGCTTCGACCGGGCCCGCCCGCTGCTGCTCGCCGCCGACCTCCCGGCGTTCCGCCCCTGGCGCAACCGCCTCACTCATCCGCGCGGCCACGTCCAGCTCCGGCTCGGTCGCGACGGCCTGTGGTACGCGTACGAGTCGGAGCCGGGTAAGGACGACTGGTGGCCCCGCGGTACACCCGACCTGGACCCGGTGGGCGCCCTGACCGGCCTCGGCACGCCGGACGACACCTGACCGTCCGGAGCGCGGGAAGGCCGGTGCCGGTAGCGGTGGTCGCTGCCGGCACCGGCCTTCCGGTGCTGGGGTGCGTCGGCTCAGTAGGCGGAGTTGACGTTGTCGATGGAGCCGTAGCGGTGGGCGGCGTAGTT
>NZ_JBEPBF010000077.1:0-46829 GCF_040298985.1 Streptomyces sp. NPDC001093
GGCAGGTCCAGCGCCCAGGCGACCAGGTGCGGGGCGCCCCGGCGCAGCGCGAGTTCGACGAGGTCGCGGCCCTGTTCCGGGGTGAGGGCGCGGTGGCCGAGGCGAGCCATCCGCTCCAGGTCGGCGTGTTCGGCGGCGAGGCCCTCGCCCGCCCAGGCGCCGAAGGAGACCGACAGGGCGGGCAGCCCCAGGGCGTGCCGGTGGTGGGCGAGCTGGTCGAGGAAGGCGTTGGCGGCGGCGTAGTTGGCCTGGCCCGCGTTGCCGACGACCCCGGCTGCGGAGGAGACCAGCAGGAACAGGTCGAGCTGTAGGTCGGCGGTGAGCCGGTGCAGGTGGGCGGCGCCGTCGGCCTTGGGGCGCAGCACCCGCGCGAGGCGTCCGGGGGTCAGCTCGGCGACCACCCCGTCGTCCAGGACGCCGGCGCAGTGCACGACGCCGCGCAGTTCACCGGCGACGGCACCGACGATGCCGGCCAGGGCCGCGGCATCGGCGACGTCGCACGCCGCCACCTCCACCTCGGCACCGAGCGCTGCCAGTTCGGCGGTGACCTCGGCCGCGCGCGGGTCGTCGGCGCCGCGCCGGGACGTCAGCAGCAGGCGGGGCACGCCCCGTTCGGCGAGGAGCCGGGCGATGTGGCGTCCGACGGCGCCGAGGCCTCCGGTGATCAGCACGGTGCCGTCGATGGGTATCCGCACGCCGTCCCGGTCCGCGCCACGGGCGCGCACGAGGCGCGGCACGAGCAAGGTGCCCGTACGCGAGGCGAGTTCGGGCTCGTCCCCGTGAGCGACGGCGGCGATCAGGGCGGCCGCGGGATCGGTGCCGTCGAGGTCGAGCAGCGTCAGCCCGAGGTCCGGATGCTCGGCACGGGCGCTGCGCGCCAGGCCCCACAGCACCGACTGGGCCAGGCCCGGCACCGTGTCCCGCTCCCCGGCCGCGACCGCGCCGCACGTCACCCAGACGGTCCGGGCGGGCGCCTTTTCCTGTGCGAGGAGTGTCTGCAGGTCAGCCAGCGCGGCTTCCGCCATCTCCCGTGCGGCGACGGCCGGTTCGGCGTCCTCGGCCGGTCGTGGCCAGAACCGTACGAGCACTTCACCGCCGGTGTCGCGGCACTGGATGCCCGCGGCTTCGAGGCCGCGCAGGGCCGCACCGACCTCCGGGTCGGACGAGCCGCCGACGACCCTCCAGTCACCGGCCGGTGCCTCGGCGGCCGGTTCGGGCGCCGCCGTCCAGGCCACCTCGTACAGGTGCCGCCCGTTGCCCGAACCGCCGGCGAGGTCCGCCGGGCTCGCGGCCCGCAGCCGTACCCCCTCCAGCCGGCCCGCGGGGAAGCCGTCACCGTCCCACAGCGTCACGTCCAGCGTGAGATCCGTGTCGGCGCCACCGGTGCGCCGCACGGACACGGTGAGCTCGTCGGCACCGGCGTGCGACAGCGCGGCGCGGCCCACGGAGACCGGCAGGAGCACCCGGGCGTCGGAGGCGGCACCTTCCAGGGCCGCGGCGACGTGCAGCGCGGCGTCCAGCAGCGCCGGGTGGACCGGGTAGGGGTCGGCCAGGTCGTGGGCCACGGACGGCAGCGACAGCCGGGCCAGCAGCTCGCCCGCGCCGGTCACCACCGCCTCCCGTACGCCCTGGAAGGCCGGACCGTAGCCGAGGCCGAGCCCGGTCAGCCGCTCGTAGGTGTCCGGGCTCCAGGCGGGCTCCGCCGCCTCCGGCCACACCGGCGTCTGCCCGGCCGCCTCGGTTGCCCCGGCCGCGGAGGCGGTGGCGTGCAGGGTCCAGCCGGTGGCCTCCTGGCCGCGCGGGCGGCTGTGCACGGTGATCTCCGGTGCCGGGCCGGCGGTGACGACCTCGACGGACACCTCGGTCGTGCCGGAGGCGGGCAGGACGAGGGGTGCGAGCAGCAGCAGGTCGGTCACGTCGGCCGGGTCGTCCGGGCGGGCCACGGCGAGGGCGGCGCGGCACAGCTCCAGCAGGGTCGTGCCGGACACCACGGTCCGGCCGAACACGGTGTGGTCGGACAGCCAGTCGGCGGTGGCCGAGGACCACTCGTTGCGAAAGGTCCAGCGGGTCTCGTCGGCCGACTGCAACTGGACGCCGAGCAACGGGTGCGCGGCGCGGTCGAACAGACCGGGGACGCCCGCGGCGGACTCGGGTTCGATCCAGTGGCGCCGGGTGTCCCAGGCGTAGGTCGGCAGGTCCGCCCAGGTGGCGCCGGGGACCAGGCGCCGCCAGTCCATCCGCCGTCCGTGGACGTGCAGTTCGGCGGCGGCGCGGTCCAGGCAGGCGGGTCCGTCCTCGTCGCGGCGCAGGGAGCCGACGGCGACCAGCTCGTGTCCGCGGTCCTCGCCGATCGTGTGCAGGGCGGTGAGCAGGGACGGGTGCGGGCTGAGTTCGACGAAGTGGCGGTAGCCGTCGGCCGCCATGCGCTCCACGGTGGGCGCGAAGCGGACGGGTTCACGCAGGTTGGTGTACCAGTAGTCGGCCTCCAGTTCCTCGGTGACCGGCTCACCGGTGACAGTGGAGTACCAGACGACCGACGTGGGGTACGTGGTCACGCCGTCGAGTTCGTCGAGGATCGTCGCACGGACCGGCTCGACCTGGGCGCTGTGGGAGGCGTAGTCGACGTCGAGGCGGCGGACGAAGACCTGTTCCCGGTCCAGGTCGGCGAGCAGGCCCTCCAGCGGCTCCACGTCACCGGCGATCACGGTCGCCCGGCCGCTGTTCACGGCGGCGACCGAGACCCGGCCACCGAGACCGTCGAGGCGGGTGACGACCTCGGTGTGCGGCAGGCCGACGACGGCCATGGCACCGGTGCCGGACAGCTCGGTCAGGGCGCGGCTGCGCAGGGCGACGACCGCGGCCGCGTCGTTGAGGCTGAGCGCGCCGGCGACGCAGGCCGCGGCCACTTCGCCCTGGCTGTGCACGATCACGGCGTCCGGCCGGACGCCACGGGCCCGCCACACGGCGGCCAGGGACACCATCACCGCGAAGAGCACCGGCTGGACGACGTCCACGCGGTCCAGGGACGGGGCTCCCGCCTCGCCGCGCAGGACCGCCGCCGCGGACCAGACGGTGAACGGTCGCAGGGCGGCGTCGCAGCGGTCGAGTTCGTCGGCGAACACGGCATCGCCTTCGAGCAGGTCCCGTGCCATGCCGGCCCACTGGGCGCCCTGTCCGGGGAAGACGAAGGCGACCTTGCCCGCGGGCAGCGTCCGCCGGGGGCCGGCGGTCAGGCCAGGGTCGGGCCGGCCTTCCGCAAGGGCCCGCAGCGCGGTCAGCAGTTCGTCCCGGTCGGCCGCCCGGACGACGGCACGGTGCTCGAAGTGAGTGCGGTGGTGGGCCAGCGTGGCGGCCACGGCGGGCAGCGCCAACTCCGAGTGCACGACAAGGCGTTCGTTCAGTCGAGCCGCTTGTGCCTGGAGCGCGGGAAGCGTGCGGGCGGAGAGCGGGAAGAGCGTCGGGCCGGGCAGCTCCGCCTCCGCCCCGGTCTGTGCGACGACGTCCTGCGGTGCCTCCTCCAGCACGACGTGGGCGTTGGTGCCGCTGATGCCGAACGCGCTCACCCCCGCCCGCCGCACTCGGTCGCCGCCGCGCGGCCACGGCCGGGCGCTGCCGTGCACGGCCAGCCCGCTGCCCGCCCAGTCGATGTGCTCGGTGAGGGTCTCGGCGTGCAGGGAAGCCGGTATGAGCCCGTGCCCGAGGGCGAGCACCGTCTTGATCACGCCGCCGATGCCCGCGGCGGCCTGGGTGTGACCAATGTTGGACTTCAGCGAGCCGACGCCGAGCGGCCGGTCGGCGGGGCGGCCCGGCCCGAACACGGCGGCCAGTGCGCGGCCCTCGATGGGGTCGCCGAGCCGGGTGCCGGTGCCGTGCGCCTCGACGTAGTCCACCTCGCCGGGTGCAAGTCCCGCGGCGTCGAGGGCAGCGCGCAACACCCGTTCCTGCGCCGGGCCGTTGGGGGCGCTCAGCCCCTGGCTGCGGCCGTCCTGGTTGATGGCCGAGCCCTTGACCACGGCGAGCACCCGGTCGCCGTCGCGTCGTGCGTCGGCGAGCCGCTTGAGCAGCACCACACCGCAGCCCTCGGCCCACACCACACCGTCCGCGTCGGCGGAGAAGGGGCTGCACCGCCCGGACGGCGACAGCCCGCGCAGCCTGCTGAACTCCACGTGCCCGCGCGGGGTCACCAGCAGGCTCGCGCCGCCCGCGAGCGCGAGGTCGCACTCACCTGCCGCCAGCGAGCGGGCCGCCAGGTGCAGGGCGACGAGGGAGGAGGAGCAGGCGGTGTCGACGGTGACCGCCGGGCCCTGCAGACCGAGGGTGTAGGCGATGCGCCCGGAGGCCACGCTCGGCGCCGAGCCCGTTCCGACGTGCCCGTCGAGCCGGGCCAGCGAGGCGGAGGCGAGGTATCCGCTGTCGTACAGGCCGATGTAGACGCCCGTGGAGCTGCCGTGCAGCGTCTCGGGGACGATCCCGGCCCGCTCGATCGCCTCCCAGCTGGTCTGCAGCAGCAGCCGCTGCTGCGGGTCCATGGCGTCGGCTTCGCGGGGCGAGATCCCGAAGAAGGGCGCGTCGAAGCGGTCGATGCCGTCGAGGAAGCCGCCGCGCAGCGTGTACGCCTTGCCGGTGGCCTCGGGATCGGGGTCGTACAGGCCCTGGGTGTCCCAACGGCCCGCCGGTACTTCGGAGATGGCATCCTCGCCGGTGGCAAGCAGCCGCCACAGCCCTTCGGGGTCGTCGGCACCGCCGGGGAAGCGGCAGGCCATGGAGACGATGGCGATGTCGTCCTCCGCCACCCGCGCCGGAGTCCCGGCCGAGGCGGGGTCGGCCTCCGGGGCGGCCGGCTCGCCGAGGACCGCGTCGGCCAGCGCGGCGATCGTGGGATGGTTGAAGACGAGCGACGGCTCCAGGGGCCGGCCGGTCCGTTCGGAGAGTTCGGCGGCCAGCGTCACCAGCTGCCGTGAACCGAGCCCGAATTCCGCGATCGGCCGGTCCGGGTCGACGGCGAGCGGGTCGAGTCCGGCCGCCTCGGCGACGGCCGACCCCAGCCAGGCCCGTACGTCCTCGGCGGTGGCGAGGGGCATGGTGGTGGACTGCTTCTGGTGCTCGTTCGCAGGCATGTGGGCAGGCGTCCTCAAGCAGCGGTGATGCGGGCGGATTCCGCACGACCGCATGCGGCAGCGGCGTACGGCTGGAATCGGGTGACGTACGGCCGCGGAGGGCGGGCGTACGGCCGGTGCGACGGCGGGCCGCCGCCGGCGCGGGCATGCGCCGGCGGCGCAGGGGTCAAGCCGTGACGGGCACGCCGACCACGGAGAGGGTGCCGTCGAGGTACGCCGCCCGGGAGGCGCGGCGCTGGATCTTCCCACTGGACGTCTTCGGGATGGTGCCGGGGTGGACCAGTACCACGTCCCTCACCGACAGGCCGTGAGCCTCGCCGATCGCGCTGCGCACCAGGTCGGTGATCTTCTCGGCCTCGCCGGCCGCCTCGGGCGCCACCTCGGCCACCACGACGACCTGTTCGCCCTCCACGCCGCCGGCGTCCACGGAGAACGCGGCGGTGCAGCCGGGCCGCAGTGCCGGGTGGGACAACTCCGCGGACAGCTCCAGGTCCTGCGGGTAGTGATTGCGCCCGTCGATGACGACGAGGTCCTTCAGGCGGCCGGTGACGAACAGTTCGCCGTCACGCAGGAAGCCGAGGTCGCCCGTGCGCAGGAAGTGGCCCTCGCGGCCGGTGAGCGTGGCGCGGAAGGTCTCGCGGGTGGCCAGGGTGTTGCGCCAGTAGCCCTTGGCCACGCTCGCGCCGGCGACCCAGATCTCACCGACCTCGCCCTCGGGCAGTTCCTCCTGCCGCTCGGGGTCGGCGATCACCACGGTGATCCCCGTCCCGGGCCGGCCGCAGCCCACCGCGGCCGCGCCCGCCTCACCGGCATGCGGGCCGCTTTCGGCGGCCGCCACCAGGGTGGGCGGGGCGTCCACCGCTCCGCCGGTGACCATCAAGGTGGCTTCGGCCAGGCCGTAGCAGGGGTAGAACGCCTCACGGCGGAAGCCGGCCGCGCGGAAGGTCTCGGTGAACCGTCGCAGCGTGGCCGCGCGCACGGGTTCGGCACCGTTGAAGGCGACCTTCCACGCGCTCAGGTCGAGGCTGTCGACCAGGTCGTCGGTGGCGTGCTTCAGGCACAGCTCGTAGGCGAAGTTGGGGCCGCCGCTGGTGTGCGGCCGGTAGCGGCTGATCGCGGTCAGCCAGCGGTCGGGGCGCTGCAGGAAGTGCAGCGGCGAGAAGAGCGTGGCCGTGGCGCCCAGGTACAGCGTGTTCAGGATCGGGCCCATGAGGCCCATGTCGTGGTAGACGGGGAGCCAGCTGAGGATCAGCTCCCCGCCGTGCTCCGCGAGGGCGTCCGGGGTGTGACCCATACGCTCGGTGATGATCCGCTCGTTGTCCAGCAGGTTGCCTTGGGTGACCACCACACCGCGCGGGGCGGAGGTGGACCCCGAGGTGTACTGCAGGAAGGCCACCGAGTCGGCGCTGAGGTCGGGAGCGTGCCAGGAGCCCGCAGCGTCGTCGGGGATGTCCTCCGTGGCGACGCAGGTGACCGCGTCCAGTTCGGGCAGGTGCTCGGTCCAGGTGCGCAGGGCGCCGATGACCTCCCGGCCGCCCAGGATCACCTTGGCGTCGGAATCGGCCATCAGACGCTTCATCCGGGTCAGGGCGCGGTGGTTCTGCGACCGTCCCTGCGGGGGCACGCCCGGCACGGCGACCACGCCGGCGGCGAGGCAGCCCAGAAAGGCGGAGACGAACTCCAGGCCCGGCGGATGGAGCAGCAGGGCGCGCGAGCCGGCCAGGCCGCGGTCCTGAAGCCAGGCGGCGACGGCCCGGGAGCGGTGGGCCAGTTGTCCGTAGGAGATCTCCTGGATGTCCCCGTCGCAGTCGCCGGTGAGGAGGTACCGGTAGGCGGTACGGTCGGGCTGTTGCTGGGCGTGTACGGTCAGTAATTCGACCAGGGAACGAGCCATGATGTCGAGTCCCACCTGTCCGGGTCAGCGGGTGAGGGAACTGGAGTTCGACGGCCGCGTCATGTGCACGCACAGAAGCCGTTTGACCCGGCCCCCTTGCCAGGTCATCCATCTCGCCACCCCCCGGCGGCGAGACGGGCACAGGTCTCCCCGTGTCCCCCCACTCAACTTGCTACCAATGAGTAACATGATAACAAGTCCCACGGGTCGACAGGTCGAACGCATGTAAACGCTGTGTGTCCAAAAGGAGTTGGCTGTCCGCCGGCTCCGCCGGGCCGGCTCGCCCGCCCACGCACCGACGCCCGCCCGACGACCGGAGCCGGCCGAGCACGTCCGCCGTGCCGTCGGCCGGCTGCAAGGCGTCCTGCACCGTGGCGTGGACCATGCCGCGCTTGCGCATCACGGCCCGATGGCCGGACCGGCACGGGAGCCCGACGGATCACTCCGTACAACTCGACCTTGGACTTCGGCCCCATCGGCACCACCACACAGCGGGGGGATGCCGCACCGGAGGGGTTGATGATGCGTGGGCCGCCGCACCGATCCGGTCATCGGGCCTGCCCACCACGTCCCGCGCGTCCAGCGCCACCGGATGGTCCTCACCCAGCCGCGCCCCGGCCCGGTCGGCGACGGAATGCGGGAGCACCATGGCCACGCCGCAGTCCGCTGTCTCGTGCACCTGCCGCACCAGCCGCACGCCAAGGGCCGCCGACAACTCCCCCGGTGCCGTCTCCAGCAGGCGCGAACCGTGCGGGGCCAGCAGGGCGAGCGGGCGGCGCACCAGGGGCGCCTGCGTGCCCCGCTCTGGCAGCGCCTCCTCCACCAGCCGTACGGCCACCTCACCGAGGACGCTGCGCTGCCCGTGGGAAGTGCCACGGCCGCCCATGCCGTGCACGACGTACATCGCGCCACCGTGGCCAGCCCCGGCCATGCTCAGCGCCTGGCAGAGTTCCGTCCGGTCGCGCAGCGGCCTGGGCGGGCGCCCGACAAGCGCAACACGGACGGAGTCGGGGGCGGTCGGCCTGGATCCGCCGACGTCTGAAAGATCCGACCCTGCTCCGACGCCGGCGCCCCCGTTCGCTCATCGCTCGGTGATGTGCTGGTCGCGTCCGGCTTGGTAGACCCGGCCGCTGCCGGAGACGTCGGCGTTCAGCCGGATATCGACCGAGGGTCGCTGGTCCGTGAGCTGCGGGGTCATCTCCGCCAACGGTCGTCGATCTCGGGCCCCATGACCGCCTCCTTGTCAAACAGCCGCCGATAGTGGTCCGAATCCGGCGTCTTCGGCTTGGCAGTGAAGACGCCGCGGACCTCGCGGTCCTCGCAGTCCTCGCGGCCCCCCCTGCTGCTCGTCACAGCGCCGCTGCGACGGCACGCGCGGCGGCGGTGGCGGCCAGGAGGTGCCGTACTCCGGCAACAGACCTCTTACACCTCAGGCGGGGTGCCTCATTGCGGGATTCGGGCGCGCCGGGGCGTCCGGGGGTACCAGGTGTCAGGACGTGGAGGCCGGTTTCTGCGGCTCCAGGGAGTTGCCCGCGGGTATGTGGCCGCAGTCGGACGGGGCCGTCCTGCCCGCGAACCGGTCACTCAGCCAGCCTAGTTCGCCGGACGCCCAGGCCACGGCTGTGGGGACGTGGCTGAGCAGGTTGTACTGCTGGTACTTGATCGACTCGTTGCCGGTGGAGCAGTACTGCCGGGCGAGCGCGCGGACGTCTCCGGCGACCATGACCCCGTCGCCGGATCCGATACCCGCAGGGTTGCTGAAGGTTCCCTCCGTGACGCCCTCGCCGCCCTGGGCGATGAACCCGGGCACGGTCGGGGTGGCGGCCGACCCGAGGTTCATCTTGTTCACCGCCTCGACGAAGGGGAGCACCGAGTTCGGGTCGGCGTACTGCGGCTTCATCATCTTCTTCCACGTCAGCCCGGGGTAGTGGCCCAGTGCGTCGAGGAGCGAACCGTGCTCCTCCAGCCTGTTGTACACCTCCAGGCCATAGCTGCTCAGGTACGGCTTGAGGTCGATCCTGTACGCCCGGCCGGCCCCGATGATCGCCATGGGGATGACACCGGACCACAGGAGGGAGCCGTCGACGTACGTGAGATTGTGGGCCGGGTCGACGAGCAGGCCGCCTTCGGCGAAGCCCACCAGCCGCTCGTTCACATCGGGCGCGTAGCTCGGCGCGAGCGCGGCCGCCCAACCAGTCGCGATGGAACCGCCTGAGTAGCCGAGCAGGCCGACCCGGGTGTCGGCATTCATGCCGGTGTCCGCGGACGACCGGGTCGCGGCCCGGATCGAGTCCAGCGTGTTGGCCGCGTACTCCGGCCCGGCCGCGAAGTCGGCGGTTTGCCCCTCGGTGTCGGGGATGACGACGTTGTAACCCTGCAACAGCAGCGGCACCAGGAAGAGGTTCTCGGAGTTGGCCATGACACCGCCCAGACTGACGTCACCGGCGACGGCCCGGGACGGCCCGTCCGCAGGGTCGAGGGAGTCGTAGTACGACTGATAGGACACAGCCATGCTGCTTTCGCCTCGCAGACTGCGCACCACCGTAGTCACGTTGGCAGTCGGCCGGCCCTGCGCGTCGGCCGTGCGGTAGAGCAGTTGGACCGCCTTCACCGGAGTGGGAATGCCCTCGATGTGGTACGTCAGTGTCCGCTTCTTCAGCACGGTGCCGGGCTCGTACGAGGACAGCGGCTTGCCGCCGTCGTAGGTGTAGAACGGGTCATCCGCCGCAACCTTCGACGGTACGGAAGGAGCGGCCACGGCCGCGGCGGCCGGAGTGGCGGTAACGGCCAGGGCGGCAACCACTGTGGTCGCCAGGTACCGAACGGTGCTCTCTCTCATGACTCCCCCGGGATCGTGAAACAGGCCACGCAGTTGATGCCGATTCAAGTTACCAACAGGTAACACCTCTGTATAGAGTCACGCGAAAGGAGCCCGTCGCTCGGCGCTCAGGTCAGTGCCCGTGGACGGGGTCGTCCGGTCATGACGCGAGGGCGAGGTTGTGCATGTGGGCAACGGCCTGGACCGCGTGATGGAGACCTCGCCACGCTGGCGGCAGTCGCGGAGGATCTTGTAGTTCTCCATCCGGCCGATGGCATGTTCCTGGCGGGCACGGGCCCGAAGTGCGGCTCGAGCCGGGCCCAGGTCCCACGCGCTCTGACTGTCGTGACCTGGTTGAGCGTTGGCTGACCGCTTTGCTTAGGGGTGGTACAGACCTGCTCGCTGAGATTCCCCACCCACCCGTCGCCGTCGCGCATCCCCTCATCCGGTCCTGACGTGCGGCACAATCGCGGTCGACTGGGCGGACAACGGTGAGGGTGGGAACGTGGGGCGTCTTGGCTCGCGAAGCAGGCGTAAGGGCATACCGAACGAGCCGGCGCTGCTGGCTGCGGCTGCCGAGAATCCCGGTGGCAGCGTCGCCGAGATCGACCCGACGTATATCGACGACCCGAACGGCTACGTACCTCCCGAGGCGATCCGCGGCGCGTGGTTGGTGGACAGCAGCGGGAAACTGACAGGTGAGTACCAGGAGAATCCCCGTCACGGGGTGCCACAGGACGACTTCAGCAAGCTCACTGATCCTGATCACTGGCTTGGCTGGCTCGGCGATGATCCCGCGACCGCCGTCCGCAAGGGCATCGAAGAGTCCTTGCGCGCCCAAGTGGCAGACGCAGTGCTTGAGTGGGTCAAGATCCTTGAAACGCCCCGGTTTCTCACGGGTGGGCGTCGACATTCTCAGGACGAACAAGTCATGTTGGTCACCCGAGCGGCACTCGCCGCGCCGTTTGCGTTGTCCGTGCGCACAACGCAGCACGGGCGTTCCATCCTCCTGGGAGTGTTCTCCTGGGCGGCGGTGAACCTCTCACCGCCCGGAGTCCGCAAGGATCGGCACTGGTTTGACCTGGGCGTCGGGCTGGACTGGGCCGGTGAACGGCTTCAAAAGCGGATCTACGAGATTGACGGTGAGGACGGCACCGCCGAGCGATAGAGCGGCAATGCCACGCCGTACCAGCGATCGGAGCGGACACATGACGCCGTAGGCGCCCTTGAGGGGAGGGGCCGTCCGAACCCTCAACTGGCGGGCGAATCCAGCCCATCCGTTCACCGCGCAACCAAGTGGGGAATGCAAGCAGCCCTGGGGATTTCTCTTCACGTTCACAAGGCGGATCACCGCCACGCCGTCGTGACGCGGGAGGTGGTCCCCGGGACCGCCTCGCCAAGGGCGGATGGCCGGCCGGCGACCTGACGGCCGACGCCCCGCCCGGTGCTCACCTCGGGCAGGCCCTCGCACAGATCCTGGCCGCGGCCATGGCCAGCGAGACCTCGGCATCGGCGAGCTCGCCCGGCCGACCCAGGCAAGCCACCCCACGGTCCGGGCAGTCCTTGGTGGAACCCGGCTGCCCGCCTCCCCCACAGTCCTCCTGCTCGGACTCGCGCTGGACCTTCCGCTGTACCCACCGGGCCCTTTCGAGCAGCTCCGGCCCACGGCCGGCAACTGACCGGGCAGCTGCAGCTTCCCCCTCCCGGCTTCATGGACCTGGAGTGAGGGAACGTACTGCCTCCCGGAGCCACCGGCCGCCTGGGCACGTACAGGCGCCGGTCCGCCCTCGGTCCTCGGCCTGAGGGCCGGCAGGTGGATCCCGCTGCGGCCCGCCCCCCTAGAAGGGTTCGGCGGCCCGCAGGAGATCTTGCGGAAGGTAGGGGGACTCGACGCGGATGGCCCAGCCGCGGCGGCGGGCGTGGCAGGCCAGGGCGAGGATGTCCAGGTTCACGGAAGCGGCCGGATCGTCGGCGCGGTCGGCGACTTGGTAGTAGTCGCGGTGGGCTTCGAGCGCGTCGGCCAGGGCCAGGTTGAAGCTTTCCTCGTCGCCCTCCACGAGTTGTGACAGCAGCACGGCCGGCGGCATGGCGAAGCCCCAGTCCGTGGCTTTCTCGGCCTGTTGCAGCGCCCGCTGCGCGGCCGGTTCGGGATCGGTGCCCTTCAGGTAGGCGTGGAGGGCTTCGCGGTACGCGCTGAAGGCGGAACCGTCCGGGCCGGCGAAGGTGGGGCCGGTGAGGACCAGCGGGGCGAGGTCCTCGCGTGCGCCGGTGATGAGGGCGAAGGCGGTGGCCGTCTGCCAGTTGCCGGCTCCGGCCTCCTCGTCCCGCTCGGCCGGGTAGCGCAGCGTGCGGCCGCCGACAGTCACCTCGGCCTCGGTGCCCGGCTCCGCGAGGGCGATACGGAAGAGAGCCGCCCCTGCCTGGGAGGCCAGCCGGAGGTTCTCGAGCAGGGCGTCTGTGACCGCGGAGTCTCCCGCACGCCACTTGAACAGACGCTCCTGATCACCCATGACGTCGCCGAGCCGCCAGACGGCGAGGGGTTCTCCGTCGGCGGCGGTGAACGCCTCCTGGACGTGTTCCTCGTACCTGGCCTCCATCTGCGGGCTTACCGTCCGTGCGCAGGCTGGCCGTTCCACGACCAGCGGGCCCGCGGCGAGCGCGGCGACCGCGTCCGGGCGCCGGTTCCGGCCGAACCCGCCGACCCGGGGGCCTCGGGTCTCGAAGCCGGTGATCAGCGCGTGCGGGAGGTAGTCGGTGCGGACGGCCGGGGCCCAGCCCAGGGTCCGGTACGCGAAAGCGGCGAGGGCGATGGGAACGAGCGGGAGGAGAGTGCTCGGGGAGGCCGCCGGGCCGTGCAGGGCGGAGTGCCTGGCCAGGAGGTCGGCCAGCGCGGCATCGAAGGCTTCCCGGTCCTCGGCGGTCAGGGCGCGCAGCGTGAGCAGCGCCGCACTGTCCGGTCGGTCCAGGAGCGGCTCGCCCGTCTCCTGGGATCGGGTTCGGACGCGGTCCAGGGCCGCGTCGACGGCGGTGAGCTTGGCCTGCGCGCTCGGCGGATACTCCTCGTCGTTGCCGGTGTCGTCCAGCACCACGGCCATCAATCCCGTAGCGAGCTCGCCGACGGGCGTCCCCTGCGCCTTCTCTGCGAACTTCTCCCGGGCGAAGTGGAAGGCCTCGCCATGCCACTTGGCTCTGTCCCTGAGGACCGTCAGGCAGAGCGCATCGATCCACTCCCCGGGCGTGACGCTCTCCTCGGGGGCATCCTCACCGGGGTCGTAGCTCATGCCGAAGTTCACGTAGTCCAGGAAGACCTGGAAGCTGCAGTGCGGGTGGTAGGCGGCGTAGGCGACGGCGCCGACCGCTGCTTCGGATGCGTCCTTGAGAGCGGCCTTGGCCTCCGGGGTGTCGAGGTCGGGTGTCTCGACGGAGAGGGCGCCCAGGTAGTCGAGGAACTCGTCCGCGATCGACTGCCATTCGTAGGTGGCCATCCGGCCGCCCCTCGACATGGACCGCACCTGCCCCCCGATGCGGTTCGTGAAGTCCTCGCGTGCTGCCGACACGACGGCCCCGCCCACCTGGTGACGCTCTATTCGCACTGCCCTGCTCCTTGGTAGATCTCTGCGAAAGCCAGCCTAGGTGGGAGATCTGACAGGCCAGCCACTGCTGTGACCGTGGCCCTGGCCGGACCGCGCCGGGGGGTTTCGTGGCAGGTGCGTCAGCGGCGGTGCGTGCCGTGCCGCCTCTGGAAGCCTCGCGAGCCCGGGGGTGGCCGGAGACTTCGCGCGCGCGTGTTCAGCCGAGGCCTGTACCCCCAGTGGCCGGACAACATCGAGCACCAGCATCACCTCCGGCACGGTGACGTGGACACCGCCCTCACCGACAGCCACCCTCCCGGTTCCGCGCGGTGAACCGAAAAGCCCTGCTCGCCTCGTGTGTGCTCGCTGCCGGTGAGGGCGGCGAAGTCGTAGTGCTCCAGGACGTGCTCAGAACCCGGTGGCCAGCCGGGGCGTGTACGGACGTTCCAGCACCGCGAGCTCGTCGGCGGTCAGCCGGACGTCCAGCGCGGCCGCCGCGTCGTCCAGGTGGCCCGGCGGGTCGCGCCGACGACCGGGCGGTGACCACCGGGTTGCCCAGCACCCAGCCGAGCGCGACCTGCGCCATCGACAGGCCCGGGCCCGCGCGAAGGACTGCACGGAGTCCACGATCGGCCGGTCGACGTCCGCGAAGAGCCGCCTGGCGACCGGATCCCCGGCCGAGCGGGCCATCGCCTGCCCGTACGGGCTGGCCAGCCGCCCGGAGGCGAGCGGGCACCACGTCAGGCTGCCCACCTCCTGGTCGGCGAGCAGCGGGAACATCTCCCTCTCCTCCTCGCGCTGCACCAGGCTGTACTGGTGCTGTATCGACACGAAGGCCGGGCCGCCGTCCCCGCGCCGCGGTGTGCTGCAGCTTGGCGAACTGCCAGGCCCACATCGAGGAGGCGCCGACGTACCGGACCTTCCCGGCCGCCACCACCTCCCGCAGGGCCGCCACGTGTCCTCGACCGGGGTCGCCGGGTCGAAGCGGTGCAGCCTGCAGAGGTCCGGGTAGTCGGTACCGACGCGGGTCAGCGAGCCGTCCACCTGCGCCAGGATTGCCTTGCGGGACAGCCCGGAGCCGCCCGGGCCGTCGCGCATCGGCAGGCCCACCTTCGTCGCGAGGACGACGTCTTCGCGCCGGGTGTTGCCGGACCGCGCGGCCGACCAGCTCCTCCGGGGCACCGTCGCCGTACACGTTGGCGGTGTCCCAGGAGGTGATGCCGAGTTCGACCGCCCGCCGGAAGACCGCCGCTGCGGCCTCCTCGTCAAGCGCCACGGGTTGTGCCCGCGGCCGCTGCCGCCGAAGCCCATGCAGCCGAGCGCGATCCGGCTCACCGCCGGGTCGGTGCCGCCGGGCTTGACGTACTCCGTCGTTCCCCCCACTCACGCCGGGTACGGTTCGGCGGCCCGCGCGTGCTTCAACGCGCCCGCCCACCAGGACAGTTGGTCGAGCATGGTCTTGGCGTAGCCGGACGCCTGCGGGTCGTCCGGGCGGCCGTCCGTCCAGGCGGTGAAGTAGTTCGGGAAGGCCAGGCCGTCCCGGATGGTCACCGCGTGCAGCTCGGTCAGCACGTTTTCCAGGTGCAGCACGGCGTGCCGGCCGCCGGCCGCGCCGCCGTAGCTCACGAAAGCGACCGGCTTGGCCGTCCACTGGGTGAAGTGCCAGTCGATGGCGGCCTTCAGCGAGGCGGGGTAGCTGTGGTTGTACTCCGGCGTGACAATCAGGAAAGCGTCCGCGCCCTCCAGGGCCTCGGTCAGCCCGACCATCCCGGCCGGGCGGGGGTAGTCGGCGCCCGCGAACTTCGGCGAGGCGGCGGGCAGGGCCAGCGGGAGGTCCACCTCGGCCAGGTCGACCACCTCCACCTCGAACCCGCCGTGCGCGACGGCCCGTTCGGCCACCCACGAGGACACCACCGGGCCGAACCGGCCCTCCCGGACGCTACCGACGAGGATCACCAGCTTGTGCGTGTTCTTCTCCATGGCCACCACCATCGGCCCGCCCGCCGGCCGCAACCAGACCGTGCCCAGGCTGGCCCCCGCAGGGCCACCCTCCGTGCTGCCGCCAACCGTTACGCTCGTCGCATGGGCACACCACTGGGGGACTTCATCCGCGCCAAGCGCGACAGCATCCAGCCCGAGACGCTCGGCCTGCCCGACCACGGCCGCCGCCGCTCGCCCGGGCTGCGCCGCTCCGACCTGGCCGTCCGCGCCGGCATCAGCGTCGAGTACCTGACCCGGCTGGAGCAGGGCCGCGACCGCAACCCCTCCCCCGCCGTGGTCCACGCGCTCGCCGACGCCCTCAGCCTCGACCCCGCCGAGCGCGGCCACCTGCGCTACCTCACGAAGATCACCGGCGGCGCCTGCGCCGGCCGCACCCGGCCCGCCCCGCCGCCCCGCGATGTCCGCCCGGCCGTCCACCAGACCCTGCGCCTGCTCGAACCGGGCGTCGCCGCCGTCACCAACCGCCTCGGCGACATCCTCGCCCACACCACCGGCTACGCCGCCGTCCTCGGCGCGGCCGGCCTGCTCGACGTCCCGGCTCCGAACCTCACTCGCTACGTCTTCACCGACCCCCGGTCCCGCACCCTCTTCCCCGACTGGGACGAGGTCGCGGACGAGCAGGCCTTCGATCTCTGGCTCGGCCCCTCGGCCGAGAACTCCGAATGGCTCAGCACCGAACTCGCCCCCGTGGCCGGTCCCGAGTTCACCCGCCGCCTGGGCAACCACCGCGTTCCCCGCCGCGGCCCGCTCCGCCTCCAGCACCCAGCCGGGCCCGAACTCCGCCTGCTGCGCGAGACCTTGGACCTCACCGCCGACGCCCAGCAGCTCCTCGTCCTGCTCCCCGCAGACGAGGACACCGCTGCCCACCTCGACCGGCTCACCCAGCCGACCCCGGCCCGCTTGCGGGCGATCTCCTGAGCATGGCGAATTCGACGATCCGGTCCGTCCAGGGACGGCGTCCAGCCTTGTGTGGTGTCCACGACCAGGCAGGGGACGTCCGGCGAAACCGGGACCCACGACTCGATCCGCTGTTCCCCCTCCGCGATGCGGTGCAGGAGATCGGCGTCCACGTGAACGGCGCGCCAAAGCATTTCGGCGGCTCGGCGGGTGATGCGCACGCCGGCGAGTTCGGGATCGACGGTCCTGGACAGCCGCCTCCGCCCCCACGCTCGTGGCCGACTTGGCCCTGTTCTCCCCCCGAAGCTGCCGCAAAGTGAAAAGTGACTCAGCGTGTCGTCAGGGCCTTGGCTTCTGTGTGAGGTTCAGGAACCTCGCTGCCGGTGAGGGCGGCGAAGCCGTGGTGCGCCTGGGCGACGGCTTCGGGGTACGTCTCGCGCTTGGCGTGCTCCGCGAGAGCCCGGTGAATGCCGGCGACGGAGGGATTCTGTCCCTTGCGCTTGCCAAGTGGGGATGATCAGGTCGGGCTGGATCTGTTCGACCGACTCCCCGTTCGGTCTCCGCCATCGCGGCGAACAATGCGAACAGCAGCTTCCCCGGCCCGGTGGGGTCGTAGATGCCAGGCAGGGGCCCCGGCCGGCATTTCCAGGACCAGGCCGCGGGCGGTGAGGTGGTCGGCGAGCGCGGTCAGTTCGGCGGCGTCGCGGCCGAGCCGCTTCAGCTCGCACACATGACCCGGCAGTGCGGGGTGTACGCCTTGACCTCCCGCGCCGTCCTCAGCGCCACGTCGAAGGCCGGCCGTACGCGGACGCGGGTGCTGATCTTCTTCGTTGAAGATTTTGTCCCTCGGGATGCCGTGCTTGCTGAGCGCGTCGAGTTGGGAGTCGAGTGCCTGCCCGAGGGTCGAGCAACGGGCGTAGCCGATGCGGATGTCCGCGCTGGCAGATCCGGGTCGATGGGTGCCGAGGGCGGGGTGCCGGGCCGCCAGGGGCCCAAGGGGCGCCCGGGGCTGCGGCCGGCCGGGGTTGGCATGCTGCGCCTTCTTCAGTCGGGGGACCATGGTGAAGCGGCGGGTTTGGTACGCGGAGGCGATCGCGCCGCCGCGCGAGGGGCAGGGTGAGCCGGGTGGTGCGTCACACTGCGGACAGGCGCTCTGCTCGACGTCGTCGGCGTCCGACCGCTCGGCCGTAGAGGGCTGCTGAGGGTCCGTCATAGGCCCGGATCTTCGCACCCTGCACGTCTCAGAATGGGGTCCGTCCCGCTTGCGAGTGAGAACGGTTTCTGAGAGTCGATCGAGGGTCGGACGTGGCCCGGCGGTCACTCCTTGATCTTGCTCGCACAAAGGACGGCACCGTTTGCGAGAGGCGTGCAAGGGGTCGCCGTTCCAGGTCGCGGGCGCCAGTCCCCACCGGGAGGCTCTTACTTCAGATCGGAGAGGAGGCCGTCCAGGGCCTCCTTGAGGGCTGCGGCGTTGGCCGGATCGAACCACGTGGTGCGGATCCGCTCGTTGTTCCCATTGGGCGTCTCGTGGTCGGCTGCAAGTTGATGCAGAGGGCGGCTCGCCTCATTCAGTGAGCGGCCGACGTTCTGGAAGAGGCCGCGCACATACTGTTCGGCGTCGTCGGGGGCGATGCCGTGGCCGGTGGCCCACGAGGTGAGCGTGGCGAGGTAGGCGTAGTGGGCGGTGAGGGTGCCGGTCAGTGCGGAGAAGACGTCGAAGGCGTTCTCGTCCGCGACGGAGAGCGCCCCGCCCAGCTCTTCGAAGAGAGCGTCCACCACCGGGTGCGAGGGGCAGGTCACGGTGACGGAGCGACGCTCGCGCACGGCCGGCAGCGGGATGGCGCGGACGATCGGGGCGCCGGTGGCGAGGGTTCGACGCAGGTCGTCGATGGCGACGCCGGCCATCAGGTTGACCACGGTCTTGTCGTCGTCCACCTTCAGCCCGGCGAGCGCCTCGTGGTGGCCCTGGCGGCGCACGGCAATGATCACCAATTCGGAGCGGTCCACCACCTCCTGGTTGTCGGCGCACACCTGGATGTCCTCGAAGCGCTCGGACAGTTCGGCGGCGACGCGGGCTCCCCGGGGAGAGAGGAAGATCTCCGGCGACGCACCGCCCCCGCTGCGCAGGCCCTCGACGAGGGCCTTGCCGATCTCGCCCACTCCTATGATGCCGATTCGCTGCACTGTGTCGTCCTCCATGGTGCGCGGTGGTCGTGGCTCGTGTGGTGCGGCTCTGTACGGTCGCGATGGTTGCGTACGGAGTCGAACGGAGCCGTCGTCACGCCGGTCGCCTTCTTCTCCACAGCGATGTGACCACGAGAACGCCCGCCAGACAGGGAATCGTCCCGGCCCGGCCCAGCTGGGCGGCAATCCGGTCGCGCCGGAGGTGTCCTTGGTCAGCAGCCCGGCCAGTCCGGCGCTGGCGGAGAGCACGAACATCACGGTCGCGACGGGGCAGGCCCACCGCTTGCCTGCCTTGACGGCCCAGGCCGCCGTGAGCCAGCCAAGGACGCCGAGTGCTCCGATGACGGACGACACGACCAGGTACGTGGTGACGGCCGAGTCGACCCGCGCCTGGGACTAGTCGGGATAGCCGGCCCGGATGTGATCGGCCGGCAGATGGGTGGTGCCGCAGTCGACGTACGTGGCGATCGTCGCGAGGACAGTGAGCGCCAGGCCCCACGCACATCGCTGCGAGCGGCCCTCGGGCGGGGTGATTGCGTCATCAGGATGCTTCTCTCGTCAGTCCTCTTCATGTCTCTTCATTGGTCGATCAGGGCGATGCCGTGGTCGCCGTATCGGGCCCCTTGGGCCCCGGTATCGGGGACGGCGGCGTCGATGTTGCCGAGGTCGGTGGCGGTCAGGTGCAGGTCGAGGGCGGCCAGGTTGTCGCGCAGGTGGGTGCGACGGGAGCTGCCGGGGATGGGGATGACGTCGCTGCCGCGGGTGAGGAGCCAGGCGAGGGCGATCTGGGCGGGGGTGGCGTTCTTGGCCTCGGCGAGGTGGGTGATGGCGTCGACGATGGCCAGGTTGGCCTTGAGGTCGTCGCCGTTGTAGCGGGGGGCGGTGGCGCGGAAGTCGCCGGGTTCGTACCGCGTGGTGCTGCCGACGGCCCCGGTGAGCAGGCCCCGCCCGAGAGGGCTGTAGGCGATCAGGGTGGCGCCGAGACTGCGGATCGTGGGCAGGATGTCGGTTTCGACATGGCGTTCCCACAGCGAGTACTCGGTCTGGACGGCGCTGATCGGATGGACGGCATGGGCGCGGCGGAGGGTAGCGGCCGAGACTTCGGACAGGCCGATGTGGCTCACCTTGCCCTGGGCGACCAGGTCGGCCAGGGCGCCCACGGACTCCTCGACGGGGACGGCGGGATCGATACGGGCGAGGTAGTACAGGTCGAGGTGATCGGTGCGCAGCCGGCGCAACGACGCTTCGCAGGCACGCCGCAGATCGTCGGGTGAGCCGGCGGGCACCAGGCCCTCGGCGGTGCGCCGGACTCCGGTCTTGGTGGCCAGCACGGCGCGGTCGCGGTGCGGTGCGAGGGTTCGGCCCAGGAGTTCCTCGTTTGCTCCGTCGCCGTAGAAGTCGCCGGTGTCGAACATGGTGACGCCGTAGTCGAGGGCCTCCAGCACAGTTGCCGCGGCCTCGTGCGGGTCAGTGGAGCCGTATATGCCGGTCATGCTCATGCAGCCGAGGCCAAGTCGGGAGACTGCCGGGCCCTCGGGTCCAAGGGTGCGGTGCACTATTCCTCCGTCACTTTGCCAGGGCCGCACGGAGGAACGCGAGGATCTCCGCCTGGGCGGCCTCGGCCTGTGGTTCCACGCCGGGCAGGGTGAGGAACGCGTGCTTTGCGCCCGGGTATTCGGAGAGCCGCACAGAGGTCCCTGCCTCGCGCAGCCGCTCGGCGTAGCGGCGGCCGTGGTCGGCGACCGCGTCCTGGGTGGGCACCACCACCAGCGCCGGGGCGAGCCCGCTCAGGTCGTCCGCATACAGGGGTGAGACGGCGCCGGCGTCGACTCCCGGCGGGACGGCGAGCCGCTGGAAGAGCCGCAGCAGCGGCAGAGCCCGGGTCGGGCTGTATGCGTACTCGGCGATCGAGGGGTACTCGAACATCGTCCCGGTCACGTCGACTGCGGGGTTGACCAGCACCTGCGCCTTGAGCTCCAGCCCGGCCTCCCTGGCCCGGATGGCCGTCAGCGCGCTGATCAGCGCGCCGCAGCTCTCACCGAAGACGGCCGCGTGCGCCGGGTCGACGCCCCACTGCGAGGCGTGTCGCACCACGTGCCGGAGCACGTCCCAGCCGTCGTCGGCGGCGTTCACGAGTGGGCTGCCGGGGGCGAGGAGGCGGTGCTCGACCGAGACGACGAGGGCGGGCAGCCGCGCGGCGAGGTGGCTGTTGGTCCAGTCGCACTGCACCGCCGTGCCCACGAAGCTGCCTCCGTGGACATGGACCACCAATGGCAGGTCGGTTCGGGCTGCGGCTTCGTCGTCTCCCGTCGGCGCCGGCCGGTAGACCCGGACCCGTAGGTCGCGGCCGGGCAGCGCGATCTCCTGCCAATCGATCGCGGCGCCGGTGTCCGGCTCTCCGAGGATCGCCCGCGCCGCGCTGGAGGCCCGGAAGCGGTTCTCCGCGTCGCGGTAGGCACACAGTTCCTCGGTCGTTATCACCGAGAAGTCCGGCTCCGGCGGTCGTAACGCGGTAGTGAGCTCGCTCATGTCTCCTTCTCCCCTCCCGGCCGGATGCCGGGTGCGTCGTTGTGGCCGGGCAGTGCGTTGCCCTCATTATGCACGCAGTGCGTGCATCAGCAAGTGCATAGGTTAGGCTGGGCCCGGATGAGAGGGGCGAAATGACTGGTCGAAAGCGATGGTCGACCGAGGAGATCCTGGACACGGCGGCGGAACTGCTGCGCACGAGCGACGCCGAGTCGTTCAGCGTGCGCAAACTCGCCGCAGCGCTCGGGACCGACTCCTCCAGCCTCTACCGGCACTTCCGCAACAAGACCGAACTGCTGCGCGCCGCTGCCGACCGGATCCTGCTGGCCGCCATGGACGGCTACCGCCCCGAAGGCGACTGGCAGCAGCGCATCACCGCCCTGGGCCTGCGCCTGCGCGAGGCGTTCGGCGAGCAGCCCCAACTCGCCGTGGTGTGGGGGCACTACGGGTCTGGCGGCACCGGATCCCGATTGGTCATGGAGGAGCTGCTGCAGGCCCTGCGCGCATCCGGCCTGCCCGACGAGGAGGTCCCGGTGCGATACCACCGCATCGTCATCCTCCTAGCCGCGCTGATCTCCTCCGAGGCCGGCATCAGCACCCTCACCCCCAAGGAGTACGAACAGGGCATGGAGCAGTTCCGCGTCGCGGTGCTCGGCGCCGACCCCGAACGCTTCCCCGCCCTGGCCCACTTCGCCCGCGACATCCGCCCCCTCGGAGCAGACCGCCGCGCCGCATTCGAAGAGATCCTCGCCACCCACCTCGCCCACATCGAGACCCAGATCCCCTGACATGCCGGATCACGCGTGCCCTGCGGTCGGGTCACGCCGCTGCCACAGGCCGGGGTGCCGCAGGCCCGGTGCCGCAGGCCCGGTGCCGCAGGCCCGGTGCCGCAGGCCCGGTGGAGGAGCAACGGCCGAGGAAGTTGACGTGGTCGTACCGGAGCGAGGACAGCCGGGCGGTCGTTCAGACCGAGCCTGCCCAGCCGCCCGCCGACTGGGCAGTGGGCACGCCGGGCACGGGACGGGGACCGGTCACCTTGGCCGCCGCCGCGGCTGCGCCCGATTCGAGGTGGGCGTTCATGTCCAGCTCGAACCGGCCGTAGGGGTTCACACTCGAAGTCCGGCGGCAGATCGTCCTCCGGGTTCCGCCACCGGTTCGCCCCCGGCACCCAGATCTCCCGCCGCCGCAGCGCGTCCCGGAGGCTGACCAGCGCACACAGCTCGTCCGGGATGCGCTCCACCCGGCCGCGCTCATCCACCACCGCCTTGCGCCACTCCTCGCCCACCACCCCGCCCAGCGGGATCTTCTCCGCCTCGTCGAAGAACGCTCCCTCCTCGGCGATGGGTTAACGCGGGCGGCCGCCCTGCTGATCGCTTTGCTCTCCAGTCACGGTCAACGGTTTCTCTACAGCGTTAGGCGGTCTGCGGGGCAGGTGTTGCCGGGGCGGCTGCGACGTTGCGGGTCTCGCGCATTATCAGCAGGCCGTTGACCACCATCAGTGTCGCGGTCAGGCCGTGGACGCCGAGCG
Organism: Streptomyces sp. NPDC001093; assembly: GCF_040298985.1. Lineage (NCBI taxonomy): Bacteria > Bacillati > Actinomycetota > Actinomycetes > Kitasatosporales > Streptomycetaceae > Streptomyces > Streptomyces sp. NPDC001093. Next base: position 22,538 of record NZ_JBEPBF010000077.1, read on the forward strand.
CGGTGGCCACGGAGCCGTGGTGGGCCAGCACGGTGGCCATGTCGCCGTACGCGGCGAGGGCCTCCACCAGCAGTACCCAGCCCAGCGCCCGGCGGTGGCCCGTCACCAGCAGGATGCCCAGGACCAGGGCCAAGACGACGTCGCGGATTCCCTTGATGATCAGGAAGCCGTCGCCGTCGCCGGACGGCCAGCTCGGCAGGCCGAAGCCCGGCGCCGTCGTCTCCGGGCTCAGGATGAACTCCGTCCCGAACCAGAGGATGAAGAGGATGAAGGCGGCGGCCAGTACGGTATTGATCTTCTTCAGCGACATTGTTCTTTTCCTTGTGAGTCTTCGTCAGCTTGGTGAGCTTCGTTGAGCTTGCTGAGTCGTGTGGGGCCTGATTCAGGCCACGCGGACACGGCTGATCGAGGGGCGTAGCTTGCCGGGATCGCAGTGGTGGGATCGGAGCGGCAGCCGCGTTCCCGAATGTCGGGATTGCAGTGGTCAGCTGCCGCCCGGGGAGTGGGGATTGTGCGCCACCGGCGCGGCGGCGGCCCGCGGGGTCAGTAATCCGAAGCCCTCTCGGGCTCACCCCGACGGGGCGAAAGCCGTTGATACAGGGGCGAACCAGTGCATGTCGGGGCAGCGGTGGTATCAGACGAGGGCGGCGGCGAGCAGGGCGAAGGCGGCGATGATGACGGCGACGCGGACGTAGTGGTAGCGGTCCCAGCGGTTCATCTGCTCCTTCCAGTCGGCGGGCCGGTTCTCGGGGGTCCAGGTCTTGCCCCGGTTGTTGATCGGGACGAGCAGCAGCATCGACATGACCACGCTGACGATCAGCAGTCCGGCGGCGGTGGCGACGAGTCCGGCGCCGTGGTGGTGCCATCCGGCGACGGCCCAGATCGCGCTGAGGACGAGCGAGCCGATGTACCAGAACGGCATCAGGGCGCCGAGCATTCGGCCGCCGTGGGCGCGGCCGAGCTGGCCGCTGTCCTCGGGAAGCGCGTCCAGGATCCGGTTCACGATGAAGGCGACGGAGAACTCCACCCCCACCATCAGGCCGACGACGACGGTGGTGACGACCTCGAGTGCGTTGAGCATGACGATCCCTCCGTGAACTAGCGTTGCTAGCTGATGAGGCAACGCTAGTACTGCTAACGCTCGCTTGTCTAGCGGTGCTAGGATCAATGCATGTCGGTACAGGAACGCAAGCAGCGCGAACGTGCGGAGCGCGAGCGCCTCATCGTGGCGACAGCCCGCGAACTCGCCGAGCAGCAGGGCTGGGACGCAGTCACCACCCGCCGGCTCGCCGAGCGGATCGAATACAGTCAGCCCGTCCTCTACAGCCACTTCCGCGGCAAGCGCGAGATCATCGGCGCCGTAGCCCTTCAGGGCGCCACCGAGATGGCCGCGGCGGTGCGGGCCGCGACCTCCGCCGCGGACGGCCCGCGCGCCCGGGTCGCCGCCCTGGCCCGCGCCTACCTCGACTTCGCCGTACGCAACCCGGCGGTCTACGACGCCTTGTTCCAGCTCGACGGCGGCCTGGCGTACGCGCAGGAGGACACCCCCGAGCCTCTGAAGGACGCCTTCGCCTCCCTGCTGGAGACTCTCGCCGAGGTCGCCGGCGACGGCGTGCCCCCGGGGCTGTTCACCGAGGTGTTCTGGGCGGCCCTGCACGGCCTTGCGACCCTGACCCGTGCGGGCCGCCTGCTGCCCGAGGACGCCGAGCCGAGGGTGGAACTGCTGGTGGACCGGCTCGCCAAGCTCTGAGACACCGACCCGGCGGGCACGCAGCCGGGGCCCTCGGGCCCCGCCACTACCTGCCTGCCTGCCCGTGGCAACGCTCCCGGTCACTCGCGTCCACACGGCGCAGCCGCAGACCGCCGGGCCCCGCACCCAGACGGGACACCCGCCCCGGAGGCTGCGATACTCATTGAACACGACCCGATACGCGCCCTGACGCCGCGTCATTCGCCGGTGCCCTCGTCGTCCTCGTCGAGGTGGACGGTCGCCGGGTCACGCAGTGGGCGCAGGCCCTCGCGGGGCGGGCGAGCGGCGAAGCTGTAGCAGCCCAGGCAGTCGAGGTCGGCGTGCTTCAGCGGGGAGACCCGGGCCACTTCCTCGTCCAGGACGTCATGCTCCCTCTCCTCGGGCGGCAGAGCCCGCAGGTGGTCGACGGCGCCGTCGAGGTAGCGCGTCGTCCAGAGCATGGCGGCATTGAGGACCAGGCCTAGCGCTCCGAGTTGGTCCTCCTGCCCCGTCCTGTATGCCTGCAGGATCCGTCCGCGATTGCCGTGGCAGATGGCGCGGGCGAGCTTGTGCCGTGACTCGTGGACGGTGAGCTGCCGGTTCGTCTGGCGCCGGTAGGTGTCGTCGACCGGGTCGACGACCCGGAGCAGGTGCAGGGTCTTGGCGACCGCCCGTACTCGGCGAACGCCTGCCCCAAGGGCGTGGGCCGCCCCTCGCGGCCGAACATCCGCAGCAGGGCGTACGCGCGGACCTGCCCGGTCACCAGTGAATGACAGCGCCGGGCACGTGCTTGGTGGCGGCGTCGCCGTCGGGACCAGTTCACCGCGTGATCGCGGCGTGTAGGACGGCAGCGGGGGTTCAGGTGCCGACAGACGACATGGCCAGCGTGATGTGCCGGTACCAGCCCACATAGCGGCGGACCTCGTACGGGTCCAGGCCGCACTCGTTCTCCGCGCTCTGGAAGCACTCCTCGATCTTCCAGCGGCATCCGGCGACTCGGACCTGGTCGGTGACGGTGTCCTCCAGTGGTGCGCAGGCCAGGTAGGAGGCGATCTCGTCGGGCTTGCTGAGGCTGCGGCGGGCGATCATCCATCGCTGCCGGGTTCGGCTCGTCGCCGTCGAACTCCCGTACTGCGGGCAGGCGGGCGGCGGCACAGTCGTACACCGCTCGCCATTGGCTCCCGGCCCCGCCGACAGACGCTGCCATGCCTCGGGCGATGCCTGGGCGGGGAGATGGTCGATGCGCGGGCCATGGACGGGCTGGGAAATGGACACGGCGATCACCTGGGAAAGGCCGCGGTCTTCGAGGAAGCACCGGACATCCGGGATCTCAGCACGTCGACCTCACAGCCCGGCGCGAAGGGGTCGAAGCCGTGCTCGATCAGCCAGCGGACCGCCAGCAGGCTTCGCAACGACCACCACGCGTGGATCACGTCGAGGTCGACGGCGGTGCCATAGCCGGCGATGACGTCGTCGAGGTGCTCCTCGTGTCCGAGCGTGAAGGTGGCGAGGTCGTACAGGGCATCACCCTGGCCCGCCTCGGACCAGTCGATGATGCCGGTGACCTCGCCGCCGTCGACAAAGACGTGCGCGATCTGCAGGTCGCCGTGCGTGAACGCCGGAGTCCACGGCCGGAGCGCGGCCTCGGCAACCTGGCGGTTGCGGGTGACCAGGTCAGCCGGCAGGACACCGTTCGTCACGAGCAACTCGCACTCGTCGTCGAGTTCCGTCGCCAGCGCGACGATGCTCCGCCCGGCCCGGCCGGGCCGAACCGGCAACGGCGCTTCATGCAGCTTTCGGATGGCGGCGCCCGCCGCGGCCCACGCCGCCGGCGACCCGGTCGACGGCCCGCCGAGGCGCCCGAGCGTCGTCCCCGGGAGTGCAGCCATCGCGAGCACGGGCGGCCTACACCACAGGACCTCCGGGGTCGGGACCGGCGCCAGGGCCATCGCCTCGACTTCGACGTCGATGCGCGCCTGATCGGCGTCCACCTTCAAGAACACGTCGCCGACGCGCAGGGTCGCGCGTTCGGAATGGGCGACGACGACTTTGACCTCATCCATGGGCGACCAGTATCCCGGGGATGACCGCCGACGTCGCCGGGTTTGTCGCGTGCGATTACGCGGCTCAGAGAGTTCGACTGCAGAAATTTCGGCGAGTTCTGGCAACACCAGAGCCCGGCAGGGACTGAGCCCGGTCTCGGCGTCATCCTCGGTCCTACGAAGTCTGCTTATGACCGATGACGTGCTCAACTACTCTCGTCCTGAGCCCTTCACGGGGCTGGAAATGAGGGAGGACGGTATGGAGCCATTGGAACTCCGTCGCGCAGTTGAGGCAGGATGGGCGACCGCTTCGGAACTGGGCCTCCAGGTCGAAGATGTGGTCGTCATCAACAACTCGGACCGCGTCGTGCTTCACCTGGTCCCGTGCGATGTTCTGGCTCGGGTCGCGCCTTCGGGGCATCTGGCTGGTTCTGAGTTCGAAGTAGAGGTTGCTCGCCGTCTCGCCGACGTCGATGCTCCGGTGGCTGAGCTCGAGCCTCGGGTCGACCCCCGAGTCAATGTGCGTGATACCTTCGCCATCTCGCTCTGGACCTACTACGAACCTGTGGGATCAGAGACCGCGCCGGCCGATTACGCAGGGGTGCTCATGCGCCACCATGCCGCCCTGCGCCAGATCGATCTGGACGCACCGCATTTCACCGATCGAGTTGCTGGGGCGCTGCGAGAGGTGAACGACCGGGAGCAGTCCCCCGAGCTGCTCGATTCTGACCGGGAATTCCTCAGCAACACACTCAGTGGACTGAGCGCCGCGATCAGCATCGAGAAGGCCGGCGACCAGTTGTTGCACGGCGAGCCGCATCCGGGCAACCTCCTCAACACGAGGAGAGGGCCCCTTTTCGTAGACCTCGCCACGTGCTGCCGTGGGCCGGTCGAGTTCGACCTCGCCCATGCGCCGGAAGAAGTGGGAAAGCACTATGCGGGAGCTGACCACGGCCTGATTCACCGGTGCCGCGCCCTGGGCTGGGCGATGTTCTCGGTCTGGCGCTGGCGCCGAGAAGACCAAATGCCCGACCGGGACCACTGGAGAGTGGAAGGGCTCGACCAGGTTCGTGCTGCACTCGATCGCTGCGGGCTGGGCTGAACTCGAGACAGAGGGCTGCCGGGCCCACTTCCGCTGCGCCTGGTGCGCAATCCCGACACGGCGCAGCGGTCGAACTCACTCAACTGGGACGCGTGGGTCCGCACGACGGTAGCCAATGAGAGCAACACCGGTCCCGATTACGGCCAGCTGACCGCTGTGGTCGTCGACGCCTGTGCCAAGGATGATCCGCCCACCTTGGCACGTCTGTTCGCGAGGGTGTGGACGACGGCGGGTCGATATTGGGGCTGGCGTCGAAATCGCATTCCCGCTGTGACTTCTGCCTCGGGAAGGCCGCGGCCGTGATCCGACGCTCGGAGCGGCGCCGGGCCCGGTCGTCGCATACGGCCAGCGACAGTTCGGGGGGGGAAGGCGGGATAGGACGACTGCTCGCGGGCGGCCTGCTCGGCCAGGTCCGGGAACTTCCCCCGGATGGCGGGCAGCCGGAGCATCCGGCAGGTGCCGACCACGGCGGTTTCGGCCGCCTGCTCGCTCATCCGGCGGCGGCTGGTGCCGTTCATGGCATCTGCTCTCCCTTGCTGGCAGCGGTGGTGCCGCGGGTGCGGCCGAGGAGCTGGTCGTAGGGGCCGGTGAGGGAAGCGCGCCGGGTGTCGGGCGGGAGATGAGCCGCCAGCCGCCGCGCGGTCAGGAAGGTCACCGTCGGCTCCCGCCGCCGGGGTTCCGGCTCGGGCAGGGTGGTGTCGGCGTCGTCGGCTTCCCGGGCCTTGCGGGCCTCCAGCACGACGGCGTCCGCGGTCAGCGCCCACGCTCAGGGTGGCGGCGAGCCGCGGGCACCAGGTGCTCGTGCGGGAAACGCCGGCCCAGCAGGAGCACCTCGATCAGGGCCCGGGTGCCGTCGCGGTCGCCCGCCGTCGGCCCGCCCCCGCTGTCGGTGCCGGTGACCGTGGGCCCCTGCATGTCCAAGCTGAACACCTCATCCGTTTGACGCGTCCCGAAAGTTCCCAGCCGTCGGTGAAACGGCCCCTGCCGAGGCAGACGCAAAAGCCTCACCCTGGCCGACCGACAGGATGTGGCTCGATGGAGCGCGCGGCAGGACTTGCATCCCCCGGCAAGCTGGGCGTCAGGCCCATGCGGTCTCGCGCATGGGCTCGGGTCGAGCCAGCGGCATCAAAGCCGATGCCATCCGCACCCGGCTCGACGTGATCGAAGGGTGCCGTGGTTGCCTGTGTGCCTCGGTATCCAGGCAGCCCCGGGAGGCGGTCGGCAACCGGCGAGCGCCCCGCCGCACAACAAGGTCCGGCCCTGTCCGAGAATGATCGTTGACACGGTTGGACGGTCGGACGGTCGGACGGGGGTGCGTTGACGACGGGTACGAAGCGAGCCGGGAGGAAGCGGGCGGGCGATTTGGAATATCCACGCCGCCCGGTGCTGACCGCTTTGTCGGTTCCGGTGGCCGCGCTACTGCCCCTTGTCGGTGGGGTATTGGGGCCGCTGCGCTGGATGCTGGTGCCCTCAATCGTGTTGTGTCTGGTCGGCGTGGTCTGGCTGCTGGTCGCGGTGATGTCGTTGTCTCCTTCCGCCGTGCTGCGGGGGGTGGCCCTGGCGCTGATGTTCGCGCCGATGATCGCCACGCCGCTGTGCGCCATGCAGGCGTCCCAGGCCCTGGTCCTGCAGGCACGGGGCGTGTCCCGGTCAGCCGTTGTCACACGGAACGAGGCCCACCACGGGAAGTCGACCACGTACGACTGCACGGTCCGCTACGACGGTTCTGCCGCTCCCGCCCCCGGTGCCATCTCATGCGGTGCAGACGACCGGGTCGGCGAGCGCGTACAGGTGGTGCGGGATCCCGCGGGGCTGGTCGATCCGGAATTCGACTGGCAGGTGCGTGCCGCCCGGGCCGATATCGCGTTTGCCGTCATGTCGGAGATCGTCTTGATCCTCTCCTCAGTCTTGGCCGTCGCAGTCGGCGCGGTCATTCACATCGTCGCCCGCCGGCGTGCGGCCACCAGCTACCACACCAGCGGAGACGCTCAGACCGCCCAGCTCAGGCGCTCGTCGGCCGGTTGAAGTTCCAGTCACATGACAACGGCCCAAGATCCTCACACACGGCGGAAGCAAAGCTGGATGTCAGAAGCATCTTTGCGCGAGGCCCTCGGCAGAGATGTCCGGCGCTCGGAACGCATGGCCATCGGCGCACCCTGACAGACGCTTGTGCAGGACCATTGGCGGAGGACGGCGGTAACGATCACGAAGGGCGCGGTGTGCGACTGGTGATCGATACTACGTCCATGCACGTGGTGATAAGCCATGCGCCGGCGGCGGCCGCCAGACCCCGACAGCAAAAGACATGCAAGTAGAGCGGGACCGGCGCGAGGTCGCCGATCCAGGCTCGTCGAGAGCCGACCGAGAAATGGTGAATCGCTGGGCAACCGTGTTCCCGCTTCGTCCCTCTCACAGGTTGCGATCGGTGAGCTGATACAGCGGCTGCAAGCCGAGAAACAGCAAGACCATCCGAAACGGGGAGACAGACAATGGGCGTTCTCAACCGACGTGCTGCGCGTACAGCCGTCGTCACAGCAGCCGGTATAGCGGCACTCGGACTGAGTGCGGTGACGGCCTCCGCAAAGATCAGTTACGACTTCAAGGTGAGCCCACACACCGTGAAAACCGGCGCGCGCATCCACGTGAAGGGCGACGCCTCGAACGACGACGACAGGTTTCAGAAGTTCTGCGTGCAGCAACGACAGAGCACCACATCCTGGCGCACGCTCAAGTGCGCCCACGGAGAGATCGGCCTCGGCGGCGCGGTCGACATCTGGGTGCAGGCCAAACACCGCGGCACGCTGCAGTTCCGCGGAGCGCTCTACGAAACGAGCTGGACCTCGAACAAGCTCCACCTGCAGATGGTCACTCCCACCGAGACCGTCAGGGCACGCTGACCGCGAGGAGCCCACACCAGAGGGCACCGAGGGCTATCCGAGGCCTCGGCAGCCCCGCGTTGCGATTCTGGCGACGACACGGTCACCCCGAGGAGTGGCTGTTGCGATCCTCGAGTCGCGCAGGCCCGCAGCGCCTCGAGGAAGGTCTTCCTGCCGTGCATACCGCTCCCCCGCTCTCGCTGCTGGACGCTGACGATCCGACAGTAAGAGCCCGTACGCCAGGGTCGGGACGAATCCGGGAAAGATCGCCAGCGATGACGCACCGGCCCCGCGCCCGGCGTGGGCGGAGGGGCCGGGGTGCGGGCCGGAGGTCAGCGGGCCCGGGTGACGGTGACGGCAACGTCCGGGCAGCCGCTCAGGACTTCAGCGAGCGCAGCCTGGTTCGCCGGCATCGACGCTCAAGCCCCAGCGGGTCTTGTCCGCCACCCAGTCGGTGACATAGGTGCAGCGGTATCCGGCGGCAGCCACATGGACTGGTCCTGGTCCATCTTGGACCGGTTCGAGGGAGCCGAGACCACGATTCACGCCCGGTCGTCGCCCAGGTCGTTGGCGTAGGCCTCGCACTCCTTCGCCGTCCACCCATACGCGACGGAGGCCCAGGCCTCGGCCAGCACAACCAGGTGGTCGATGTCCAGCCCCTTCGGGCCGTCGGTTGTAAACGGGCCAGGCGACGTGTTCGTGCAGCTCCAGGGACAGACCTGTGATCGCAGGCCGCCACCCTCAGAAGGGTGGTGCCTCGCTGCTTGGAGTCGGGCACCGGAGCGCGGCTGGCCCTTTGGCGTGCATGAGGACGAACTCCACGAGAGCGGTGGTCAGTTCCTGCGAGTTCGGCCGTCTTTGTACATGGTGAAGTAGTCGGAATGGCCCAGGTCGAGTTTGAACACCATGCCGTACTGGCTGCGGATGGCAGCGACCGTGCCGGATTCCGGTTCCCTCAGACATCGGGCCACAGGCGGATCGCTCGCCCGGCACTTGTCCGGTTCCGTGACCATCAGGTAGGAGCGGTTCCGGTCGCGTACGGGGTCCCAGGACAGGGTGTGGGAGGCGCTGGACAGCTGGGGTGCTTCTGGCTCTTGCTCTTGCCCTCCGTGCTGCCGGTAGTAGTGGATGATCTGCCCGTCAGAGCTGTGGTTGAAGGGGACGCCGGATCCGGGCCGGTCGCCGGCTGCGAGGATGCCGTCGAGGACTGACACGAAGTGTTTCCGGTCGGCACCGTAGTAGGCGGTCACCGACAGAGAGCATTTGATCTTGTACTGGTCGTCGCCGTTGGAATCGATCCACTGCCTTGCTGTCCCGCCGAAGCATTCATCGCGCACGTCGACCAGGCCGAGGGTGAGCGGGTTCTGCTCGGCGTATGCCCGCACGACGTCCCGGAGATGCTTCTCCTCTGCCTGCCGGGCTCTGACTGCTTCGCTGCTCCCAGCAAGCTTGCGAACGGTCTTCGGGCTTGTGGCTCGGTCCTGGGACGAGCAGGCGGAGGCCGCCAGTACCAGGACGGCGAGGAATGAACACCACATCGTCTCGGTTCGCGGATGATGCCGCACCACCGGTGCTCCTTCCCCCATGTCCGGTCGACAGCACTGTCCCCCTCTGGGCCTGGGAGCGCATGAGTATGAGTACTCAAATGGCTCTGGGACAGCCCGTATGCGGGCTGCCCCAGAGCAGTCGTCCCCTCAGAGGCCCGTGCCTGCCATGGTGCGCTCAAGGGAGTTTGCGTACAGACGCGCTCCGCCAGCCGGAATGGGCTGAACTCTGGGCTGGGCTGGGCTGGGCTGGGCCGGCCTGTGCTGAACTACGTCCTCATCCTCCGACCAACGGGGAGAAAGACTCCTCATGCGGCTGACGGGTCAAGTGGACCTTGTTCTGCCTGGGTTAGGCCAGTCGCGAATGCGGACAGCAGCGTGTCTGCCCGGACCTCCAGTTCGGGCGTCAGAGGTCCGTCAACGATCACAGAGACCTCATCTCCCCCGACCGAGCGAGCCAGCCGAACCTCGACCTCTTGCTTCTCGCCGACCAAGGGATATGAGTACCAGCCGTCGGCCTGCTCGTCGTCGGTCGCCTCGACGGCCAGTGCCAGCGTCTCCCAATCGGTGGCATTGAAGCCGTAACCCACGTAGCGCGACAGCAACTCCAGGAAGGACCGCAGGTTGCGCTCCCAGATCCATCCACCGACTTCCATCATGACTCCCTCTCCGCACTCAGGAGGACAGCCTGTCAGAGCCGCGTCCTCAGTGATCAGCCAGCCGCGGCAGGAGGCGGAAACGCGATGACACGTCGGAGCGCACACGGTTCTGGAGGCAGTGATGGAGTTGTCCGAGCATGTGGTTGAACAGCTGCCGCACGGCTTGGGCATGTCAGTCTCCAGCCTCGCGCCGACGCCGGTAGTGCGCGTCAGCTCCGGGCGAGTGGCTGAGAGTCGCGAAGGCCCAAAGATATCCCGCGTGGTTGAGCTGGTTGTCCTTCACAAACCGGCGCCCGACGTACTCCTCTGCCCGAAGCTCGGGTGATGGGGGCCGCGCCCGTCTATGCCTTCAGCCCACCGGCGCTCGACCACCTCACCGCCACCGCCCCCTACTTCTGCCGCCGGCTGACCCGCGGCCTGCGCCGCGAACCCTTCGAAGCCGACCCCGAGGCCGCCATCGTGCGCACCCTCACCCGCCACGCCTTGCAGGCCCTCGGCCACCCACCCGTGGTGCGCCCCGCCCCCTTGCGGACTGGCTGAGCGTGCTCTTCGGCGTCGACGGTGAAGGCGCCCACGCGGCAACCTGTACGACTGCCCTCACAGCTCATGGCGTCCGGAACCCAGAGGGCCTGTCCGCGGCGGAGGCCGCGCCCTTCGGTTGCGCGGGCGTCACCGCCTTCAACGCCCTGCGGCACTCCGGTGCCGGGCCGGGTGACCTGGTCGACGCCCTCGGGATCGGCGGTCTGGGGCATCTGGCGGTGCAGTTCGCCGGGGCCATGGGGTTCGAGACGGTGGCGCTCGGCCGGGGCGAGCAGAAGCGGAAGCTCACCGACGAGCCGGGCGCGCGGCATTACATCGACACCGAGCGGGAGGACCCCGGAGCCGCGCTCGCGGAGTTGGGCGGGGCGCGGCTGGTCCTGTCCACGGCCTCCAGCAGCAAGCCGCTCGCGGAGCTGGTGGACGGGCTCGCCCCGCACGGGCGGCTCGCCGTCGTCGGCTTCGACGGATCTCCCCTCCAACTGCCCCTGGCCAAGCTCGTCATGGGGGCACGCAGTATCACCGGTCATCTGACCGGCAGCCCCGCCGACACCGAACAGGCCATGCGCTTCGCGGTCGCCACCGGCGTCCGCCCCAAGGTGCAGAGAGGGAGCTGTAAATGCTCCAGCATGGCGGCCACGACGTCGTCGTGGCCGGTGCCGGGATCGCCGGCCTTGCCGCGGCCGCCGCCCTGGTCGCGGCCGGCCGCGACACGGTGTGCCTGGAGGCTCGCGAGCGCATCGGGGGGCGTCCGCTCAGCACGCCTGCTCCACCCGGGGCCTTCGACCTGGGGGCCACCTGGTTCTGGGACGGAGAGCTGTGCGTCGCGGGTCTCGCCGCGCGGCTCGGCATCGACACCTTCATGCAGCATCTGTCAGGGGACACCCTGGTACAGGACGCCACCGGTGTGCGACGGCTGCACGGCAACCTGATCGACGCCCCTGCCCGCCGCTTCGCACCGGGGGCCGAAGCCCTCGCCCGCGCGCTCGCGGCCGAACTTCCCGCGGACGTCGTACGACTGGAGAGTCCCGTCAGCGCGGTCCACCGCCGCGGCACCCGCGGACTCGACGCCCGTACGCCGGGCGCGGTGCTGCACGCCGAGCACGTCGTGGTGGCCGTACCTCCCGCACTCGTCCTCGCGCGCATCGACTTCGGCTCGGACCTGTCGCCGGAACTGGTCCGCCTCGCCCGGGCGACCCCGGTCGCCAAGGTCGCCGCCCGCTGCCCTGCCGCCTTGTGGCGGGATGCGGGGCTCGCGGGGGCGGCGGTCAGCAGAACCGGCCCGCTGCAGGAACTGCACGACATGTCGGGTCCCGGCGGGTAGCCCGCCGCGCTGTTCGGCTTCGCCGCGGCCCGGGCCGTCGGCCCCGACTTCGAGCAGGCGGTGACCGCCCAGCCGGCCCGCCTTTTCGGCCCTGCCGCCGCCGAACCCGAGACACCACTCATACAGGACTGGAGCGGCGAGCGGTGGACCGCGCCGCCCGCCGTCCACCGCCTGACCGACTCCTCCCTGTTCGGGCACCCCCTCTACCAACGGCCCGCGCTGGACGACAGGCTGCACTGGGCCTCGACCGAGACGGCCACCCGGTACGCCGGGCACATCGAAGGCGCCCTCGCCGCCGCCGAGCGAGCGGTGACCACGTCCCTGACCACAAAGGAGGCGAACTCGTGCTCCCGATAAGCGCGTTGCTGCGCGAGTACGACCGCGCTCGTGCCTACACCGACGACCTGTGGAAGGACCTCACGCCGGACGAGGTGACCTGGCGCCCGCATGAGGACTCCAGCGCCATCGGCTGGCACCTGGGCCACCAGGCCCACGTCGCCCACTTCATGGTCCGCAACCTCACCGCGGCCGAGCCCAGCCCGGACCCGGAGCTGGACGCCCTGATGGACTCGGCGAACCCGGAGAAGTTCCGCGGCACGCTGCCCACCGTCAAGCCGGCTCACCGAGTTCCGCGAGACCGTCGCCGAACGCGTCCACGCCCGCATCGGCGACATCGCCGCCGACCGGGTCGGTGCTCCCACCCAACTCACCATCGTCGCCAGCCACTTGCTCACCGCGCTCATCAACCACGAGTACCAGCACGACCAGTGGATCAGCGAGGTCCGCGCGGACAACCTCGGCCACGCACTGCCGCCCGACCCCGACAGCGAGCACCTGCGCCGTATCGACGGCTATCTCGTCGTGGACGTCCTGTAGCCGTAGGGAGAGACTCACCCGTGACAAGTACCGCCCCGGACATCACTGCCGGTATGTCCCCGCGGCCCGAGGCACAGCGCCGCGTCCTCGCCGTCCTGGTCAGCAGCCGGATCCTCAGCGGGGCGGGGCTCGCGGCCGGCGTCACCGTCGGAGCCCTGCTCGCGCAGGACATGCTCGGCTCCACCGACCTCGCGGGCCTGCCCAGCGCCCTGTTCACCGCCGGCTCGGCACTCGCCGCCGTCGCGGTGGGCCGTATCTCGCAGGCCCGGGGCCGCAGACCAGGCCTGGCCGCGGGATACCTGACCGGCGCCGTCGGCAGCGCGGGCGTCATCGCCGCCGCCGTCGCCCACAACCCCGTACTGCTCTTCACCGCCCTGTTCGTCTACGGCGCCGGTACCGCCACCAACCTTCAGGCTCGGTACGCCGGAGCCGACCTCGCCGCTCCTGCCCACCGCGCCCGTGCCGTCTCCACCGTTCTGGTCGCCACCACCCTCGGTGGCGTCGTCGGCCCCAACCTCGCCGCACCCACCGGTGATCTCGCCGGCCACCTCGGCATACCCATCCTGGCCGGGCCGTTCCTGCTCGCCGGCGTCGCCTACGCGCTGGCCGCTCTCGTACTCGCCGTCCGGCTGCGCCCCGACCCCCTGCTGCTCGCCCGCAGCCTCGATCTCCAGCAGCCGAGGGCGGTCACCACGGCGAATGCACGCGAGCCAGGGCTGATACCGGGCGCGCTGACGATGACCCTCACCCAGCTCGTCATGGTGGCGATCATGACGATGACCCCCGTGCACATGCACGACCATGGCCACGGCACCGCCGCCTCCGGCCTCGTCATCGCCATCCACGTCGGCGCCATGTACCTGCCCTCACCGCTGACCGGCTGGCTCGTCGACCGCCACGGTCCCAAAGCAGTCGCCGTAGCCTCTGGCCTCACCCTCCTTGCCGCCGGCATCACGGCCGCTGCCGCGCCTGCTGACTCCGTCGCCCTGCTCGCCCTGGCCCTCGCCCTGCTGGGGCTGGGCTGGAACCTCGGCCTCGTCTCCGGAACCGCGATGATCAACGATGCCGTGCCGCTGGCCACCCGCGCCAAGACCCAGGGCATGGTCGATGTCGCCATCGCCATCGCCGGCGCCACCGGCGGCCTGAGCTCCGGCATCGTCGTGGCCGCCGCCGGCTATCCCGTCCTCGCCCTCATCGGCGGCGTCCTCGCCCTCGCCGTCCTCCCTGCTATCGCCGTCAGCGCGAGCAGTCGGTGACCCGGCCCGTGGGCGTCGGTGTGTCTCATGAGACTCGTGTCAGCGTGGAGAAACCGCACGTCTCCCTTCACCAGCGCCGGGCTGGGCCGAACAAGCCGGGTTCTTCAGGCAGACCTGCTCATCGGAGACAGGACAGCCCACCTCCGGCTGCACAGGGGGCAATGGAGGTCTGCAGCGACTGCTCCGCCATCGAAGGTATCGAGCAAAAATCGAAGACCGCGAGCCAAGTCACTCCGGATCCCTTGTGTGTGACGGAGCTGTGGCTGAGCGCCCAGGTGGGCACCGTGCGCCAGGTGGGTGCTCAAAGCCTCAGAGACGCCATGAGGACTCTCCGGACACTCTGGCCCTTCTGAGTACGAGACTGAGTAGGACGACGGTGCCGTCGGCCTGGGTGGCGATGTTCGGATGGCTTCATGATGCCGACTCGTTCCGCCGCTTCCGCGGCATCCGCTTTCCGCCGCCGGTTCAGGGTCCTGGGGCTGTCCGTTGCCGGGACCGTTGTGGTGTTCCTGCTCGTGGGCTGCACCGCTGTAGTGGGTGGTCCAGTCCGTTCCGAGGCGCAGTTTCTGCAGCACGTACGCGACACGCAGGCCGCCGGCGAGGACACAGTTCGCTTCCTGGGCTCGGATCCGGACTCCGTGATCCTGGGAAAGTCCAGGGCCAGCGCATCCTGCGTGGACGACCTCGGTGTCGACCGCGGTGACACCTACCGGGACCAGCCGTCCGTCTCCTGGGCCCCGGATGTCAAGGGCGGCGACGCCGGGTATCGCGCGGTGGTCGCCGGCCTTCGCAGGCGGTGGTCCGAGCGAGGATGGAAGGTGACGACGCAGCCGGGGACCGACCCGGTCACCGGCAAAGCGACCGGCCTGCAGGAGATCCACACCACCGACGACCACGGCGTCGCGCTAACGCTGAGCCCCGGCCGACGTACCGGCGAGGGACTGGTCGTCGCCGACGGCGGCTGCGTCCGCCACGACGGCTACTGGGACACAAACGACTGGAGCCGCGTCTGATGGGCCCGACCGCTCCGGCGACGTGTACGTCGTCCGTCTTCTCGCCGAACTGAGCAACGTACTTGGCGAGCAGTGCCAACTGGGGCGCTGATTCGCTCCACCAGCCGGCAGGCTGCACATCCAGCGGTCCCGACCATGTGATGCGCCCCGGGCGATGACGCTGTCCAGTCCCCCACGTGAACCGCCGGACCGGGCCTGTCAGGCCGATCGGTACCCCTGCCGGCTCGCATCCCGGAGAGGCGCTCGGCGCGAACCCATCGCGCACATCGCACATCCCTTCACGAGAGCCGTGGCCCGGCAGGTTCCGCTTCAACCTCTTTCAGGATTACGGGAACCCGTCCCCTTCGGTCCGCGTAGGGGTGGAGGCGGACGCAGCCGGTGATCCGGGCGAGGATCGCGCTGATCTGCTCGTGCCAGATCACCACGCCGTAGGTGTCGTTGAGGCTCGGCTCCAGGTCCGGGTGCGGGTGCGGGTGCGGGTAGCGGGGTGCTGCGCCGTGCCAGGCCGCGATGTACAGCGCGAGCGTGCCGCCCTGGACGGGCCGGGGCCGGGGCCGGGGGCTGAAGAGGCTGGTGTCGGCCACGACGTCCTGCATGTGCCGGGGCTGCAGCCGACCCACCAGGTCCTGCTGACCGGGGCCTTCCAGCCGGAAGAGGCCGACGGTGCCGGAGGCCTGGATCATTGCGAAGGCGAGCGGGTCGCTGAGGTCGACGTGGTCGGGGTTGTCGAGATCGAGCTGGCGGCCGGTGGTGCGGCGGATCTCTGTGCACGTGGGCCATCGCCGACCGCATGCGCACGCCCAGCACGTCGAGCTTGAGCAACCCCGAGGTCCTCGACGTCCTCCTTGTCGGCCTGCACCATCGGGTAGCCGGCCGGGGTCGGTTGCACGGGCAGCCGGTCCAGCAGGGGCGCAATTGGAGATGTTCACGTCGCAGGGGTGCATGGCGTAGCGCGCGGCAGCGCATCCAGACCTTCAGCGAGTTCCCACAGCGGCCCGAACGAGGGCCGTCTCGCTCGCGGTGTGACCCGCCGTCATCAACCCTGCTCGGCGGCCGCCGACCAGGCCGGGCAGCACGGCCGGCGCCGCGTCGTCGCTGAGCATGAGCGGAGGCAAACGGTACCCGGGGGCGAGCCGGTACCCACCGCACGGTGCGCCCTTGGACGCCGAGCCGGTCGGCGAGTTCGGCCACCGTCCGGGTGCCGCCTGACTGTAACCACTCCAGGAGTGTCAGGCACGCGGCCGGTGGGTCGAGGCATGTTCGCAGCCCAACGCGAATACAGGACCGATTCTGTCCACTATTTCTCCTAGCCTGCGACGTACACGCCTCCAGCACAGCCAAGGAGATCCCCATGGACTTCGTCTCGATCCGCATCATCACCAGCGACGTAGCGCGCCTCGTCGAGTTCTACGAGCGAGCCACAGGGGCGCGGGCGACGTGGGCCACCGAGGACTTCGCCGAACTCAAGACCGGGGGCGCCACCCTCGCGATTGCCGGCACCCGCACCGTCCCGCTGTTCGCCCCTGGCTCTGCCCGCCCGGCGGACAACCACAGCGTGATCACCGAGTTCCTCGTCGACGACGTGGACCGCGTTCACCAGAACCTGACCGACTTCGTCACCGACTTCGTCAACAAGCCCACCACGATGCCCTGGGGCAACCGGTCGCTGCTGTTCCGTGACCCCGACGGCAACCTCGTCAACTTCTTCACCCCCGTCACCCCAGCGGCCATCGAAAAGTTCGCACGCTGACGCCACGCACAGCCGCTCACGCGGGAGCCCCTGAGATCCCGGGGCTCCCGATGAACTCATCCGCCGAGTCCAGGAGCGTCACCAGGAGGCGACATCGGAACGCACCGCTGACCCTCGAACGACGTCTGCGCCTGCGTCTGCCCATCGACGCCGGACGTCCGATCGCGCACGTTGCTGCGGCAGCCGGGATCTCCCGCCGCTGCCTGGCCCAGTGATGCGTCCGCTGGCGCGCACGGCGAGAACGGACTACTCGACCACTCCTCGTGGAACCAACGTCCTGAGACACCACAGCTCCATCTATGCTGGTCCGCAGCAGCACAGGGGGAGGGGACGGCGGATGGACTGGATCTGGTGGGTTCTCATCGTCTTTTGGACGGGTGGCTTCGCGTGGGCAGCTGACAACGTCCGCACCGCACTGCGTAATCGGCATGAGCGCAAGTTGCAGTTGCTGGAAGCGGCGAGACAGGAACGTTTGGCCGTCGAAGCAGCGAACAAGTCTCCTGAGCCAGTGTGCGGATGCACGCACCACCTCGCCAAACACGACAAGCAGGGCCAGTGCCACGAGCGCGTCGAGGTGCCAGTGGCCTGGGATGAGAACAAGAAGCCGCTGCGTTACGAGGCTGGTCAGTGCAACTGCCAGCAGTATGTGGGACCGCAACCTCTGTCGCAGGTGTTCGCGGAAGAGCTGACAGATCTAGCCTGACCAGGATGATGGCCACTCTCCCGAAGGCATCAGCGGACGGACCACCACACCCACGGCACAGCCGCGGCCCCGCGTGGCCGGCGCCAAGCAGGACGAGCGGACCGCCTTCTGGGACGCCTACGGCCCGCGCAACACCTCCTTGCCCGGCGCCTGGCGCTCGCCCGTTTACAAGGCGCGCCATCTGGGTGCGATCCGCCTGGAGCGGCACCGGCTGGGAAACGCGGACGGCGTTCGGGAGAGTTACGTCTCGCCGGGTAAGACCCTCAGAGCATGGGTCTCACTCGCCCTTGAGGTGCTCCGTAGGTAGCTGGACGGCGCGCTGGAAGCAGCGGCCACGCGGCGGGGACCCTCCGCTGGTAGCTGGCCGGAGAGGAATGCCGTCGTCCCGCCTGGCCCCGCAGGACCGTCCGCACCGGGCCTGCCGCCTCACGGCCTTCCAGGTTTGGCAGCTTGGCAGCTCCTGCGAGCAGGTTGCTCATCGGCTGCCCGCGTCGTCGGCCCGCCCACGCGGTTACGGCTTTGCGTTGGGAGTTCCCTGTCAGGTCTCCGGCACGGTGGTGGCGATGAGGGTGGGGCGGCATCCTTCGTGCGGGCCCACGACGCCGGGCACGAAGCCGCTCGGTACGTGCGCGGCCGAGGTGGAAATCCGCTTCGCCCTGGCCGTCATAGAGGAAGCTTGTGCCCTCCTCAGAACCTCAGCGGCATGCCGCTGAGGCAGCCCATGAACGTCATGTCATGACATCCACGCTGTTTGCTGAAGCGTCGTCTTCAGCGTGCCGCTTCAGGGCGCCTTCGCCCACCCGGACGGTCCATCTCGCGCCATTCCGCGCACAGTCCAGGCAGGTTCGTGGCGCGGAAGTACGCGGTTCCAGAGGCGAGCAGCACTGGCACAAGTCCGCAGAGGCCACCGCCGCTCCAGCGATCAGTCCGCCGAGAGGGATACAGGCCGGGGCCAGCGAGTCACCGAGCGCGTTGACCCGGCCCAGCATCTGGCGTGGCACCCGTTCGAAGAGCATCGCCCCCAGCACCGGGTGAGCGAGCGCCGCGAACTGCTCAGGCGCACCGATCCGCAGGACGTCCTCAGGAGGCGGCAGTTGGGAAGGCTGATCTCGCAAACCGAAAGTGTCTAAATCCTTTGACGCTTTCGCAAGGGCTGTGCTCTACTCCCTGCCATGACGATTCTGACGAAGCTTCAGCCTGCCCCCGTCATCGACGAGACAGCCCGGCTGCTGACCGAGCACTACGTTTTCCCCGAGATAGCCGAGCAGCTCGCCGGCCTGCTGCGACGACGCCTCGCCGAGGGAGCCTATGACGTCGACGGTGCCGAGGAGCTCGCCCGTCTGGTCACCGCAGATCTGCAGTCCGTCAACGGCGACCGACACCTGAGACTGAAGCACCACGCCGACCCGGTGTCCCCGGAGCAGGGGGCGGCCACCCGGGACGCCATGCGCCGGGACTTCGACACCTCGCTGGGCGGTGCGCCCCGGGTGGAGTTGCTCGACGGTGGGGTCGCCGTGGTGGAGCTGGCACCGATGCTGTTTCCGCTGGAGTGGGCCGCCGAACCGCTGAGCGCCGCGCTCACCCTGGCCTCCCGCGCCCAGGCGCTGATCGTGGACCTTCGCTCCAACCGGGGCGGCGACCCGGACACGGTCGCCTTCGTGTGCAGCTACCTACTCGACGAGCGCACCCACCTCAACACCATGTACTGGCACGGCGGCGACCGCAGCGAGCAGTCCTGGAGCCTGCCGCACGTTCCTGGCGCGCGCTTCGGTGGCAGCAAGCCGTTGTATGTACTGTCCAGCGACAGCACCTTCTCTGCCGCTGAGGAGTTGGCCTACGACCTCCAACAGCTCGGCCGCGCCGTAGTCGTCGGTGAGCGCACCCGCGGCGGCGCACATCCGTGCAAGGGCTGGACCGTGCACCCACACCTGGAAGCCACCGTCCCTGTTGGCCGCGCCGTCAACCCCGTCTCCAGCACGAACTGGGAGGGCACCGGTGTGCAGCCGGACATCCCTTGCGCCGCTGCCGCCTCCCTCGACCACGCGCACGCGCTGGCCCTCGCCCGACTGGCAGGCTGACCCAGTCCAGCTCACCGACAGCACGCACGCAGTGCCTCCCATATCCACTTCGGCGGCGGATTTCGGTGGCGGAGGCCCCAGTCTCCGGCGGCCCTCGGCGTGCTCACACCCCGTAATTGACCTCTGTCTCAGCTGATCTGGCCCGATTCGCTCATCGGCTCAGGCGACCGATCTGTTGGCACCACTCATGTCATGCAAGACCTCGAGCCGCAGACGATGAAACCCCGGGATCTCGGTGACCAGCACGCGCCACTAGGTTCTGTCCGGCGAATCATGTGACCTTTTGCCTAGTCGCTCGTTGGTTCGATCGTGGGTCGGGGGGATCTGACGAATCGCGAGTGGGCGTTACTGGAGCCGCATCTGCCTCCTCTGGGTGGCCGGGGCAGCCGGTGGAACGATCACCGCACCGTGATCAACGGAATCCCGTTCCGGATCCGCACCGGTGTCCCGTGGCGTGACCTGCCGGAACGCTACGGCTCGTGGAAAACCGTCTACGAACGGCATCGGCGCTGGTCGGCGGACGGCACTTGGGAACGGATCCTGCAGTCGGTCCAGGCCGACGCCGACCTGGTGGGGCGGATCGACTGGTCGATGGTCGGCGTCGACTCGACGTCCTGCCGGGCCCATCAGCACGCGGCCGGCGCGCGCAAGGCCAGGCCGCGGGTCCCGAAATAAGGTCGACGCCCCGGCACCACCGCCCCGACGAGGGACTTGGACGGTCCCGGGGCAGCCTGACCTGCAAAATTCACCTCGCCGGCGAAGGCGGCTGCCGCCCCCTGGCTCTCCTGACAACGCCGGGCCAGTGGGGCGACGCCCCGCAGATGGTCGAGGTCCTAGACCGGATCCGGGTCCCCCGGCCGCTGGGCGGGCGACCCCGAACCCGGCCGGATCACGTCAGCGGTGACAAGGCATACAGCTCCCGCCGGAACCGCCGCTACCTGCGAAGACGCCACATCCGGCACACGATGCCGGAGCCGAAGGACCAGCGGGCCAACCGGCGGCGCAGAGGCCGGGAGGGCGGCAGGCCCGCCGGCTTCGACCGCGACCGCTACCGGCGCCGCAACGAGGTCGAGCGGACGATCAACCGACTCAAGAACTCCCGCGCAGTCGCGACCCGTTACGACAAGCGGGCCTACGTCTTTCACGGCACCGTGACTGTAGCCGCGGTCCGGCTCTGGCTTCGCTCGTGACCCGTCGGACAGTCCTTAGGGCGTGAGTCGGGCCGTCAGGCCGTCGAGGACGCGCTCGAGCCCGTAGGTGAAGTTGTCATCGCGGATCCGCTGCGGGTGTACGTCCCGCTGTGCGGAGCTTCCCGCGCGCAGCCGCGGGTACTCCTGTGTGGCCTCGTCGAAGGCCGGTCGCAGGGCCGCCACCCATTCTTGCTCGGTCTTGCCGCTGCGGGCGATCAGCGAGAGGTACGCGGCCTCGGCGGTCGCGATCCCGATGACGTACGCCATGAGTGTGCTCATGGCCTGGTCCCTCTCGTCCGCGGGGAAGCCCGCCGCCTCGAACTGCGCGAGCAGCGCCGACGACATCCGCATAGCGTTCGGGCCGATGTGGACGAGGCCGACCTGGCCCAGTTCGGGGGCGATCCACGGGTGGCGCAGGGTCATCGCCCGCAGTTCGGTGGCGGTGTGCGTGACGGCCGCGCGCCACCGGGCGCCGTCGGCGGCTGTTGGTACATCCGGTTCGCCGTAGACGTCGTCCACGACCAGCTCGATCAGCTCGTCCTTGTTGGCCACGTGCCGGTACAGGGAGGTGGCCGCCGTGCCCAGGCGCGTGCCGAGCTTGCGCATGCTGAGCTCCTCGACGCCCTCCGCGTCCAGCAGGCGGATCGCTTCGGCGACGATCTGCTCGCGGGTCAGGTGTTCCCGCTGCCGGGGGCGCGGCCGGGTCCACACCGAGGCGGTCGGTTTCTCGTCGGCTGGCATGCGGCCCCTCGTCTCTGCTCGTCCCACGTCCATCGCCCCACACAGTAGCGCACACTGTACGCATCTTGCGTACAGTGTTACGTGATGCGTACAGTGTTCGCATCGAGGACGCCGTACGCAACGGGTGGGAGCTGGCATGTCGAAGAACGTGAGTTGGGACGCGCAGGGCAACTCGGAGGCCAAGGGCGACTGGGGGACCAGGGACTCGGCGGGCAAGAAGCTGGACCTCGTCCACTGGCAGAACCGCCTCGACGCACTGCGCGCCAAGCACCACGTCCCGGCCGCGTCCCTCGCGGTCCTCGTGGACGGGACCGTCCACGAGCTGGCCAGCGGCGTGCTCCACCGCGGCACGGGCGTGACGGCGACGACCGACTCGGTCTACCAGATGGGCTCGATCGCCAAGATCTACACTGCCACCCTGATCATGCGGCTCGTCGAATCGGGCCGACTGGACCTGGACGCACCGGTCGTGGACGTGCTGCCGGAGTTCTCGGTCGCCGACCCCCAGACGACCAGGACGATCACCACACGCCAGTTGCTCAGCCACACAAGCGGTCTCACCTGTGACTTCACCTACGACAGCGGGCGCGGCGACGACTGCCTCGCCAAGTACGTCGAGGCCGCCAAGGACGTGGCGCTCGACTGCCCGCCCGGCACCGCGATCTCCTACAGCAGCATCGGATACAACGTGCTCGGCCGGATCATCGAGGTGGTCACGGGCCAGGTCTGGGACGAGGCCCTCAAGGACCTGCTCCTCACCCCGCTCGGCCTCACGCACACGATGACACTGCCCGAGGAGGCGCTGCGGTTCCGTGCAGCGATGGGACACCTCGGCGAGCCGGGCCAGGACCCGGACCCGGCGCCGTCCTGGGACCTGATGCCACGCTCGGCCGGCCCCTACGGCAGGGTCATCGCCACGGCCGGGGACCTCGCGCGCCTCACGCGGATGCACCTCGCGGGCGGGGTGGCGGAGGACGGCACGCGCGTGCTGTCCGAGAAGAGTGTCGCGCTGATGCAGCGCCGCGTGGTCGACTGCCCCGACAAGTGGACCGTCAGCGCCGACGGTTGGGGCCTGGGCTGGACCCTGTACGACTGGAACGGCGTCCAGGGATACGGGCACGACGGCGCCTCCATCGGGCAGTACGGCTATCTGCGCGTGGTGCCGACGGCGGGCGTCGCAGTCGCGCTGCTCACCAACGGTGGCGGCGCGCGCGAACTGTACGCGGCGCTCTACCGGGAACTCCTCGCCGAGCTGGCCGGAGTGACGATGCCGGCGCCCTTCGCCCCGCCGGCCACACCGCCCGTGGTCGACTGGGCGCCGCTCGTCGGCACGTACCGGCGCGAGGGCGTGGTCATCACCGTGACCGAGCGGGACGGGGCGGGCCACGCGGTGTACGAGTTCGTCGACGGCATGAAGGACTTCTCCGAGCCCCTGGACATAGACCTGATACCGGTGACGGAGACGGTCTTCGCGGGTACCGGGGTGGGCGCGGCGTTCAGCGAGGACTACATGCCCGTGGTCTTCTCCACCCTGGAGGACGGCACAGCCTGCGTCTACGTCGGTATGCGCTGCGGCCCCAAGGTCGCCTAGGGCCTTCCGACCCTGATCCGCCGGACAGGCCCTACAGGCTGTCCCGCATTGGCGTGCCGCTCCGGACGTAGAGTGTGAGGTGCTCGGCGCCGTTGGCGGGACTACGAGGGAGTGCGTCGTTGGACCGGAACCCCACCTGTTGCTTCTGCTGGCTCGTCGTCGATCTTGAGCAGGACCAGGATGCGAATGAGCTCCGGCTTGGTCCTGCGCACTCCAGCAACGTGCGGCAGCTTGTGTACTCCCACTCAAGCTGTCTGCGCGAGCGCGTCCACCAGAACATGGACCTGTGGTGGGAGCTGTGACGATGGGAGTCAGCCCACGCCTGTGACCGTGCTGGGATGATCTTGGTGGGGCCGGAGTGATCACGGCGTCGCAGCCGTCCTGGATAGCCCCGTTTACCGGGTTGAGCCTGCGCAGCTTCAGCAAGTTGGTCACAACTGTTCGCAGGCAAGAGACCGATGCCGTTCAGCGCGGTCGGCCGTGGGGCCTACCACTGGAGGACCGGGTCTCGTTGGTAGCGGCGTACTGGCGAACCAATCTGACGCTCCGGCAGCTGGCTCCGTTGTTTGGGATCTCGAAGTCTGCGGTCGGCAGGAACATCGATCGTATGGGGCCCCTCCTCGCGTTGCGGACCCGCAAACGGTCCCGGAGGGACACCGTGCTCATCGTCGACGGCACCTTGGTTCCGACGCGTGATCACGCGGTCGTCGAGCAGTCGAAGAATTATCGGTACTCCACCAACCACCAGGTCATCATCGACGCCGATACCCGGCTGGTCGTCGTGGCTGGCCAGCCCCTGCCGGGCAACCGCAACGACTGCAAGGCGTGGGAACCGTCCGGGGCGAAGTCCGCCGTCGGCAACACCATGGTGATCGCCGACGGCGGGTACCGCGGTACTGGACTGGTGATCCCGCACCGTCGCGAACGCGGCCAGGAAGAACTTCCGACCTGGAAGGAGGAGCACAACCCGCTCGCACCGCAAGGTCCGCGCCCGGGTGGAGCACGCCTTCGCCCGCATGAAGAGCTGGAAGATCCGTCGCGACTGCCGCTTGAAAGGGAACGGCGTGCATCACGCCATGCTTGGCATCGCCCGCCTCCACAACCTCGCCCTCGCGGGATAGTCAGGCCGAACGTGGGCTCCGCAACCCTGACTGCCAGCGCCAGTTGATCATTGCGGGACAAGCCTTAGCTTGACTCTGTCGGGGATCTTGGAGTTTCCCGGTGCGGCAGCATGGTCGACGGGGATGATCGGGGAGTTCCGCCGACCGTTGCAGCTGTCGA
>NZ_JBEPBF010000078.1:0-12269 GCF_040298985.1 Streptomyces sp. NPDC001093
AGGAAGATCACGTCCGGGTCCTTGTGGTTGACCTCGGCGATGACCCGCTCCCAGAAGACGACCGGCTTGGTGTGCGGATTGTCGACACGGAAGATCCGCACGCCGTGGCCCATCCAGTGCCGCAGGAGCCGTACCGTCTCCGCGACCAGCCCGTCCATGTCCGCGTCGAAGGCGATCGGGTAGATGTCCTGGTACTTCTTCGGCGGGTTCTCCGCGTACGCGATCGTGCCGTCGGGCCGGTGATGGAACCACTCGGGGTGCTTCTGCACCCAGGGATGGTCGGGCGAGCACTGGAGCGCGAAGTCGAGGGCGATCTCCAGCCCCAGTTCACGGGCCCTTTCGACGAAGAAGTCGAAGTCCTCGATCGTGCCGAGGCCGGGATGGACCGCGTCGTGCCCGCCCTCGGGAGAGCCGATCGCCCACGGCACGCCCACGTCCTGCGGCCCGGCGGTGAGCGTGTTGTTGGGCCCCTTGCGGAAGGTCGTACCGATGGGGTGGATCGGCGGCAGATAGACGACGTCGAAGCCCATCTCCGCGATCGCCTCCAGCCGGCGCGCGGCCGTACGGAAGGTGCCGTGCGGCTGTTCGGCCGTGCCCTCCGAGCGCGGGAAGAACTCGTACCAGGAGCCGTACAGGGCCCGCTCCCGCTCCACCAGCAGCGGCATGGGATCGGAGGCGGTGACCAGCTCCCGCAGGGGATGGCGGGCCAGTAGGTCCTGCACCTGAGGTGCCAGCGCCGCCGCGAGGCGCCAGGCGGCCGGGCGGTTCTCGTCCCGCAGGGCCGCCACCGCCTTGTGGAGGACCGGGCGTTGCCCGTCCGGGAGCCCGGCGGCCGCCCGCTCGTACAGCCGCGCGCCCTCCTCCAGGACCAGTTCGGTGTCGATGCCCGCCGGGATCTTGATGCCGGCGTGGTGCTGCCAGGTGGCGACCGGGTCGGACCAGGCCTCCACCGTGTACGTCCAGCGGCCGGGCTCGCCCGCGGTGACGGTGGCGCCCCAGCGGTCGGTGCCCGGGGCGAGTTCGCGCATCGGTGTCCACGGCCCGGGCCGGCCGGCCGGATCGCGCAGGACCACGTTCGCCGCGACGGCGTCGTGGCCCTCCCGGAAGACGGTGGCGGACACCTCGAACGACTCACCGGTCACCGCTTTGGCCGGCCTGCGCCCCTGCTGGACCACGGGGCGTACGTCGAGGACGGGGATACGGCCGAGGGTGTTCCCCCCGGCGACGGACGGGGTGCCGGCGGGGGCGGGCGGGCCGGGCACGTCGGCGGCGGCCTTTACGGCTTTCTTGCCCGATGTTTTCCTGGCCGGTTTCTTCGCGGCCTTCGCTGCCGCTGGCGTGGCCTTGCTGCTTGTCGGCGGTGCTGACGAATGGTGCGTGGCGGGCATGACCGCTCCTGTCCGCGTCAACGTGGGTGTGGGCGGATGGATGTGGGGAGGTGGGTCCTGCGGAGGTGCTGTGGGACGCCTGTGGGGTCGTACCGGAGGAGCCTTCCCACCCTGATCGGGTGGGCAATCCGGAACATTGTTAACTACTCCCGCGTATGTCCACCCACAAGACCGGCCCCTTTTTACCGAGTGCCCGCAGGCCGCTCCTTGACGCCCCGACACCCGCGCCGGGCGCCTCCCCACCGACGCCCCGGTAACCACTACCGTCGAGGTTGACGACGAGACGTACAGCGCCGTGCGTCTCACTCCGTGACGCGTCCGAGGTGGCAGCTGTGAAGGCGATCCGTCGGTTCACCGTCCGTCCCGTTCTCCCCGAACCCCTCCGGCCACTGAGCGACCTGGCGCGCAATCTGCGCTGGTCCTGGCATGCGGAAACGCGCGATCTGTTCCAGTCCGTGGATCCCGAGGCATGGGCCGCGGCCGGGGGCGACCCGGTGCGGATACTGGGCCGGGTACGGCCGGCGCGGCTGACCGAGCTGGCCGCCGACCGCCGCTTCCTGCGCCGTCTCGGCGCGGTCGCCGACGACCTCGACGACTACCTGACCGGCGACCGCTGGTACCAGGCCCAGGCGGACGGCATGCCCGCGGCCATCGCCTACTTCTCCCCGGAGTTCGGCATCACGGCCGCGCTGCCGCAGTACTCGGGCGGCCTCGGCATCCTGGCCGGGGACCATCTGAAGGCGGCCAGCGATCTCGGCGTACCCCTGATCGGCGTCGGCCTGCTGTACCGGCACGGGTACTTCCGGCAGACCCTGTCCCGCGACGGTTGGCAGCAGGAGCACTACCCCGTGCTCGACCCCAACGAACTGCCCCTCACCCAGCTGAAGGAGGCCGACGGCGCCCTGGCGCAGGTCTCCCTCGCGCTGCCCGGCGGCAGGGCGCTGCACGCCCGGATCTGGCTGGCCCAGGTGGGCAGGGTGCCGCTGCTGCTCCTCGACTCGGACGTGGAGGAGAACGACCTCGGCGAGCGCGGGGTGACCGACCGGCTCTACGGCGGCGGCAGCGAGCACCGGCTGCTGCAGGAGATGCTGCTCGGGATAGGGGGTGTCCGGGCGGTACGGACGTACTGCCGGCTCACCGGGCACCCGCAGCCGGAGGTGTTCCACACCAACGAGGGCCACGCGGGTTTCCTGGGCCTCGAGCGGATCGCCGAACTGTGCGAGCGCGGCCTGGATTTCGACTCCGCCCTGGAAGCGGTGCGCGGGGGCACGGTCTTCACCACCCACACCCCCGTCCCGGCCGGCATCGACCGCTTCGACCGGGAGCTGGTCGCCCGGCACTTCGGGGCGGACGCCGAGCTTCCCGGCATCGACGTGCAGCGGATCCTGACCCTCGGCATGGAGACGTACCCGGGCGGCGAGCCGAACCTGTTCAACATGGCCGTGATGGGGCTGAGACTGGCCCAACGGGCGAACGGCGTGTCCCTGTTGCACGGCCAGGTGAGCCGGGAGATGTTCGCGGGCCTGTGGCCGGGATTCGACCCCGAGGAGGTGCCGATCACCTCCGTGACCAACGGGGTGCACGCGCCGACCTGGGTGGCCCCGGAGGTGCTGCGCCTGGGCGCCCGGCAGGTCGGCTCGGAGCGGGCCGAGGACGCGCTGACCGTCGGCGGCTCCGAGCGCTGGGACTCGGTGGCGGAGATCGAGGACCAGGAGATCTGGGAGCTGCGCCGCACCCTGCGCGAACAGCTGGTGCTGGAGGTGCGGGAGCGACTGCGGGCGTCCTGGCGTCAACGGGGCGCGGGTGGTGCCGAGTTGGGCTGGATCGACGGGGTGCTGGATCCGGACGTCCTGACGATCGGCTTCGCGCGCAGGGTGCCGTCGTACAAGCGCCTGACGCTGATGCTCCGGGACCGCGACCGCCTGATGGAACTGCTCCTGCACCCGGACCGCCCGATCCAGATCGTCGTCGCGGGCAAGGCCCACCCCGCGGACGACAGCGGCAAGCGCCTGGTCCAGGAGCTGGTCCGCTTCGCCGACGACCCGCGGGTCCGCCACCGTATCGTCTTCCTCCCCGACTACGGCATGGCGATGGCGCAGAAGCTCTACCCCGGCTGTGACATCTGGCTGAACAACCCCCTGCGCCCCCTGGAGGCGTGCGGCACCTCGGGCATGAAGGCGGCCCTGAACGGCTGCCTGAACCTCTCCGTCCTGGACGGCTGGTGGGATGAATGGTTCCAGCCGGACTTCGGCTGGGCCATCCCGACGGCGGACGGCGTGGGCACGGACCCGGACCACCGCGACGACATCGAGGCGGCGGCCCTCTACGACCTCCTGGAGCAGCGGGTGACCCCGCGCTTCTATGAGGGCGGTCGGGGAGGGCTCCCCGACCGCTGGATCCAGATGGTCCGCCAGACCCTGACCCTCCTCGGCCCCAAGGTGCTGGCCGGCCGCATGGTCCGCGAGTACGTCGACCGCCTCTACGTCCCCGCCGCGCACGCGCACCGCGCGCTGACCCCGGACACGGCGAGCGATCTGGCCACCTGGAAGGCCAGGGTCCGGGCGGCCTGGTCCGGGGTGAGCGTCGACCACGTGGAGACGACCGCGCCGACGGCCACGGCGGAACTGGGCTCGACGGTGGGGCTGCGGGTCCGGGTGGCGCTCGGCTCACTGACCCCGGACGACGTCGAGGTCCAGGCGGTGTCGGGCAGGGTGGACGCGGAGGACCGCATCACGGATGCGACGGTGGTCCCGCTGAAGCCGACCGGTGCCCCGGATCTGGAGGGCCGCCTGCTGTACGAGGGCCCGCTGTCCCTGGACCGCACCGGCCCCTACGGCTACACGGTCCGCATCCTCCCGAGCCACCGCTTGCTGGCCTCCGCCGCGGAGTTGGGTCTGGTGGCGGTGCCGTCGGAGGAGGCGGTGGAGGGGGCGGGGGTGTTGTTGCGGTAAGCCCGGGCTCAGGCCTTCTTCAGGGCTTCGATGAAGAGGGCAAAGGATCCGGCCGGGAGGGTGAGAGTGCCGACGGCCGGGTCCTTGGAGTCGCGGATGGTTGTGTGGGTGGGGGTGGTGGCTATCTCGACGCATTCGTTGCCGTCGCCCTCACCGGAGTAGGACGACTTCCGCCAGTTGTGGAGGGGGTTCATGGGATACCTCACAGCTCCTTCGTCAGCTCGCGAATGAAGTCCCGCGACCGTTCGGGCCCAAGCGATACGGCCTCCACCTTACGGAAGCGCGTTCGATAGGCGCTGAGCTGAGCTTCCGAGTCGATGAAGACAGAGCCGTGAGGTGCGTCCCGTACCACGGTGTCCAGCTTGGGCAGGGAGTCACCCACGTACGTCATCGTGCTGGAGGCTCTGGCGAAGCCGTCCAGGTCGAAGGGGATGACGCGCACGGTGATGTGATCCGCTTCGGAGAGCTCGAGGAGTCGGGTGAGCTGGGCCCTTGAGGTGGCCCGATCGCTGACCCTGATCCGAAGCGCCGCCTCATGGATCACCGCTTCGTACGGGATGGTGAACTCCTGACGCCGCTTGCGATGCTGGATGCGCAACTCGAGTTCCTGGCTGGTCAGTTCCGGGAGCCTGGACGAGAAGA
This sequence comes from Streptomyces sp. NPDC001093, assembly GCF_040298985.1. Taxonomy (NCBI): domain Bacteria; kingdom Bacillati; phylum Actinomycetota; class Actinomycetes; order Kitasatosporales; family Streptomycetaceae; genus Streptomyces; species Streptomyces sp. NPDC001093. The sequence continues at coordinate 4,982 of NZ_JBEPBF010000078.1, forward strand.
CGGCACGGGAGTAGTCCTCGGTCTGCAGCAGGCCCGGTACGTACAGGATGGCCACGTGGCGGAGGGACCGGGCGTGGTGCTCCAGCTCGGACAGGTCGAGGAATGACGTGGGGAGCAGGCCCCGGTACTCCTCCCACCAGCCGCGCGTCCGATCGGTGGCCATCTCCACCAGGGCGTCGATGAACTCCTCGTCGGTACTGGCGTAGTGGGACGCGAACCGACGCAGTCGCTCCTCGCTCACTCCGATGAGCCCCGACTCGATGTGGCTGATCTGGGCCCTGTTCATCCCGAGTAGTGCTGCCGCTTGGATGGCTGTGAGTCCTGCCGCCTCGCGGAGCCTGCGCAGTTCGAGCCCCAGGCGCAACTGACGTGCCGTTGGTTCACGCCTCTGAACCATGAGTTGCTCCTGCTCTTTCGGGGGCTGATCGTGCGATCAGCTTGCCACGGGTAACAGATTACCCCTACCGTCGGTGACGTAGCGCACACACAGCGGAACCACGCCCTGTGTGCGAACTCCCCACTCACGACTGGAGTCGATGACGCATGCCCGAAAACGACGACGACACCTGGGACTACACCCTCTACATCCCGAACGACCTCAGAGCGGTGACCGTATGCCGCCGCACCCTGCGCCTGATCCTGACCCTGCACGGTCTGATCGGCCTGGTGGACACCGCCGAACTGCTGGCGACGGAGCTGGTGTCGAACGCCGTACGGCATACGAAGGGGCCGGCGGCGCTCAGGGTGCGCCGTACCCCGGAGGGCGCCGTGTGGATCGGGGCGTGGGACACCGACTGCGCGCCGCCGGATCCGCCGTGTCCGCTGGAGGAGGTGGGGGAGTTGGAGGAGGGGCGGGGGCTGGGGTTGGTGAAGGCGTGTGCGGAGTACTGGGGGTGGCAGCCGACGGCTCGGTTCGGGGACCGGGGGAAATTCGTGTGGTGCGAACTTGCGGCGGCCTGGCGGACGTTGCTGAGGTTCGCCTGCTCCTGGGGCTCACCGTCAAGGTCGACCGCCCCAAGTTCGGATGAACCGGGCAAACGCCGGGGCCCTGGCCCCTTCCCACACAGCAAGGGCGGCTCACGCACTTCCGGGTTCCCGTGACCGCATGGGCAACTCATGCACCAGAAGCTCCAAAGGCATGGCAAAGACCCCTGGGTAGACGTCAGTCCGCTGTGCCATCGTGCGTGCCATGATCACTGAGCGGGTCCTTGACCGGTCCCATGCGCACGCCCACTCCCGGATATCCGGGATGGCGCACAAGGTACCGGAGGTCACCGCGTACTTCTGGATCATCAAGGTTCTGACCACAGGGATGGGCGAGAAGGCCTCCGACTACCTGGCCCATCTCCTCGGCCCGATGCCGGCGGTCGGCCTCGGCGTCGTCGCTCTGCTCGGGTCCCTGGTCGTTCAGTTCGCGGTGCGCCCGTACGTGGCCTGGGTGTACTGGACCGTCATCGTCATGGTCAGTGTGCTCGGCACGATGGCCGCCGACGCCCTGCACAAGTTCGGCGTGCCCTACACGCTCTCGACGCCTCTGTTCATGGTGGCCCTGGCCGTCGTCTTCGCCTTCTGGCACGCGAGCGAGCGGACCCTGTCGATCCACAGCATCACCACCCGTCGCCACGACACCTTTTACTGGGACACGGTCCTCACCACATTCGCGCTGGGTACGGCCGCGGGCGACCTGAGCGCCGGCATCGGCCTCGGATACCTGGGCTCCGTCGTCCTCTACGCGGTCGCGATCTGCGTGCCGGCCGTCGCCTACCGCGGGCGGCTGCTCGGCGCGGTGAGCGCGTTCTGGGCCACGTCCGTCATCACTCGTTCCCTCGGCGCCTCCTTCGCCGACTGGATGGCCCGCGACCCCAGCCACGGCGGCCTCCGCTGGGTCCTGAGGCCGGTCACCCTCTCTTGGGCGCGGTCGCGATCCTCGGCTTCGCGGCCTGTCTGGGGGTCTCGCGGCGCGATGTGCGCGGCCGACGTGGCCGCCGCCTGAACACCGGCCGTTGGAAGCTCCCCACGCGATCCGATGTGCCCTGCCGGCGAGACGAACCCATTGTGTACTTCGCGACCCTGCTAGAGGACCGCTGGTCTCCGAGCCCGGTATGACAGTGTCCCTCAGCGGAACGAATGAGGTGCCACCGGGCCTGTAGGTTCCCACTGAAGGCGCTGATGCGAGGTCCGCGGTTGAGCCTCCTACACAGTTACTTCCGGTTATTCAGCTGAATCGGGAGAGCTTCGCAATTACAGCAGAAAGGTGCCGTTGACCTGCGAGCGTCGCCGCCATCCGCGTATCGGTCGGCGCACGTCGCCTACGCGCAAGAAACGGGCGAAGCAGCCCTATCCGCTCCGTTATTCACAGCTCGCGGCCGTTGTTTGAGAAATGCATCGGGAACATGAGGGCAACGAACCAACCATTCACCATTGGGATCGCTATTTAAGTCGATTGACATGAGCATCCAAAGCTCGCTAATGTGCGGTCGCGGGGTGCTCGTGATCAAGTAACCGTTACTGTGCTTGACGGGCCGTCACCCACTCAAGTGCTTGCCGATGTCGTACGGAGAAGGCTGCACGGCAGAAAAATTGCATCATTAACGGGCAAGCATCACCCTCTGATTGTGAGGAAATCATGAAGAGCAAGAACAAAAAGGCTCTCGGTGTGGCCGCAATGGCCATGATTATGGTCGTTGTTGGTTCCGGAAGCGCGTTCGCGGGAAGCGTCACGTGGTTGAACGCGGCATACAACTACGGCGGCACGTCGTACCTGAGGGAGAACGTGTACGGGTCTAATTCGATAGACATTGGCGATTCCAGCAAGTACACCGGCTGGATCGACACCAAGTATAGCGACGGCGCCTGGACCGAGAAGAACGACCTCTTCGGCGACTGCCTCGACAGTAACTACAGTGGGCAGGTGTACGCGCACAGCTGCCTGTCAGGAGACATCTACCAGAGATGGTACGAGATCTCCACCAACTCGGGCTGGTGCCTGATGGACGAACAAACAGGTCTGGTCCTCGATGCCAAGCCGGCGGTCTACACGAACACGAACTACGGCGACAGGGACTTGAACCAGCGCTGGGACTAAACAGAATCGCCCTGCGCGCACGAGTGTCGCGCAGGGCCGCCGTTGAGTCACAGCAACTCTCATCTCTTGCTGTACGACGAGGAAGTGGACTACTACCCAGGCGTCGAGAGCTTTAGGTAGAACACCTTCCTCTGCAGCCCCGGCAGGCGCCCCTGTCGGGGCTCTATCCGCACGACCCTGAGGTCCCGCCAATGGAACACCCTGTCAGAACCGCACTTCGCGTCGGCTGTGCGGCGGCCTCCGCTGCCGTCCTGGCCGCCTGTGGCGCAACCGCCAATTCCGGTCTGCCGCAGCTGCCGGCACCGGTACCGGCCAGGCCCGGCAATCCCGGTCAGTCCGTCAACTTCCACGCCGGCGACGTCACCATCCGAAACGACGATGCCTGGACGCTACCGCTTGACTCCTACGACAGCGCCCAAAATTGGCGGATTACCGATGCGGCCGTCAATAAGCTCGCTCAACAATGCATGGCCAAACAGGGCCTGACCACCCCCGCAGCATTCCAGCTATCCGGGCAACGGGTCCTTCCCCTGGCCGCAATCTATGGTGTACTCACCATGTCCAGCGCGCGGGCCAACGGCTATCGGGTACTATCCGGCACCGGGCAAACCGCTCCCTCGCCCCCCACTGCCGCCGCGTCCGCCACCGCCCAGGAACGGAAGGTCGGCCACGCGTACTTTGGCGACCCGCAACACAGCCACACCGGCTGCCGCGCGAATGCCGCAGACAAGATCGGCATGCAGAAGGCGTACGACGCCTTCGGTCTCGTGCAAAATCTCCGCGTTCAGGCGCGTGCCGCGGCTTGGAGCGACCCCCGAGTCCAGCGGGCCAACGCCGTCTGGAGCTCATGTATGAAAGCCGCCGGCTATACCTACCCGGATCCGACCGCGCCTACGCACGACAAGGCACTTCTCGGGCGTGGCCTCCAAACTCCGCCCGGCGCACAACTGCCGCCGCCGTCCAAGGCGGAGAAGGCCGCCGCAGTGGCGGACGTGACGTGCAAGCGGCGCGGTAACTATGCGGTCACGGTGGCACTGGTCACCAGCGCCTACCAAAACCTGTTGATTGCTCAGCAGAGCGCTGGCCTCCAGCAGGAGAAACGAGTTTGGCGGTCTACAGTGGAAACCGCTCGTAAGATCATTGCGAGCGGCCGCTGAGCTCGTAAACCGATACGATGAGCCCCCTGGTTACTACAGCCGGTTGTTTCAAGCGAGGCCAACTCGGGTGAAATGGGCTCCTCGAATACTTGCGCGGTCGCCGTTTCCTGCTGGTCGGCGCCGGCCCCGTCCACGTGGTCGTACGGCCGTGCCCTGCGTATTCGTGCCACTGAATCGGTGTCGCCTGCAGGTCGGCTGGATTCCGATCCCGGCGCGTTCTACGGCACGAGCAGGTGCAGTCCCGAGCAGTCGTCCCCGCCGGACGGGTCCGGGGTGTACAGCCAATAGGCGGTCATGAGCAGCATGAACGCCAGCAGTACGCCGAGGACCGCGGACACCGCCGCGAGTCCGCGCCGTTGCGGGCGGGGCAGGACGGCGAACGCCAGCAGGGCGGCCAGGGCGCAGGCGAGGCCCGTCCACGAGGTGACGTACATGCGGGTCGAGGGGCCCAGGTAACGGCAGTGCTGGAAGGTGTCGGAGTCCCAGGTCACGCGGGCCACCAGCAGGATCGCCGAGGCAACGGTCAACAGGGGGACGAGGAGGGCCTTTCGAGTCATTCCTCGGACAGCCCCTCGCACAGCTTGCGCAACACCGTCCCGCAGCGGCGGGCGTACGCGTGCTGCAAGCCCCGTGTCGCCGGGCCGCCCGCCTTCGCGTACCACTTGGCCGGTTTGCTGAAGGCCGCCACCGTCAGCCAGACCGTGCCGTCGCCCGTGCGGTCGACCACGAAGGCCTCCTCGCCGCATTCGGGGTGGCCCTCCAGGGTGCCGTAGGCCCAGCCGGTCCGGCGGGGTTCCTCCGCCGTCCAGATGATGCGGCAGGGGGCCTTGATGACGCCCGCCAGGGTGACCGTGACGTCGACGCCCTCCGCGGCTCTGTCCGCGCTCGCGTCGATGCCCACGCCCACGGCGCGGTGCATCTCCCAGGTGAGGACCGCCTCGGCCGCGCGGTGGAAGAGCTTCTGACCCTCACCGAGGCGGGTGCGGACGAGCAGCGGATGGAAGCCGGGCGGGCAGTACGTCAGGTCGTCGCGGGTCGCGCCGACCGGCTCGTAGGTGAAGGACGCCGGGGACATGGGTCACAAGGGTAGGGCGGTACCCGGGACGCCCTCCGCCCGGGTACCGCCCGATTGCCGAATGGCCTGCGGCTAGTTGACGTTGACCGCCGACCAGGCCGCGGCCACCGCCTTGTACTCGGTGCTGCTGGAGCCGTAGAGGGCCGATGCCGCGCTCAGCGTGCCGGTGCGGGCCGCCTTGTAGTCGGTCGTCGACGTGAAGTACGTCGTCAGGGCCTTGTACCAGATCTGCAGCGCCTTGGCGCGGCCGATGCCGGTGACCGTGGAGCCGTTGGAGGTGGGCGAGTTGTACGTCACCCCGTTGATCGTCTTCGAACCGCTGCCCTCCGAGAGGAGGTAGAAGAAGTGGTTCGCGACGCCGGACGAGTAGTGGACGTCCAGGTTGCCGACCGACGAGGACCAGTAGTCGGCGCTGCCGCCGTCCTTGCTGGGCTTGTCCATGTAGCGCAGCGGGGTGCCGTTGCCGTTGATGTTGATCTTCTCGCCGATGAGGTAGTCACCGGGGTCGGAGGGGTTGTTGGCGTAGAACTCCACGCCGGTGCCCATGATGTCCGACGTGGCCTCGTTCAGGCCGCCGGACTCCCCCGAGTAGTCCAGGCCGGCCGTGTTGGCGGTGACGCCGTGGCTCATCTCGTGGCCGGCCACGTCGAGCGAGGTCAGCGGGTCGGCGTTGCCGGAGCCGTCGCCGTAGGTCATGCAGAAGCAGCTGTCGTCCCAGAAGGCGTTGACGTAGTTGCTGCCGTAGTGGACGCGGGAGTAGGCGCCGACGCCGTCGTTCTTGATGCCGCTGCGGCCGAACGTGCTCTTGTAGAAGTCCCAGGTCTCCTGCGCGCCGTACGCGGCGTCGGCGGCCGCGGTCTGGTCGGAGGAGGACGTGGAGGCGGTGCCGGTGCCGAAGGTGTTGGCCGAGTTGCTGACCAAGGTGCCCTTGCCGGACGTCTTGCGGGCCAGGTTGTAGGTCTTGTGACCGCCACGGGAGGCGTCGGTCAGGTTGTACGACGAGCCCGACTGGGTCGTGGTGAGGCTGACCGTGCCGGAGTACAGCGTCTTGCCGGTGCCGGTCGCGTTCTCGATGCCCTGGTACTCGAAGAGCTTCTTGCCGGTCGCGGCGTCGGTGATGACGTGCAGCTGGTTCGGGGTGCCGTCGTCCTGGAGGCCGCCGACGACCGTCTCGTAGGCCAGCACCGGCGTGCCGTTCGCCGCCCAGATCACCTTGCGGGCGCCGTCCGCGGCGGACTTGGCGGAGCCGAGGGTCCTGGCGGCGGACAGCGCCTGCTTCTCGGCCTTGGCGGCGGAGATCTGCGGCTTGAGCGAGGCCACCTTGATGGCCGCCTTGGTCGCCTTGGTGACGCCCTCGGTCCTGCCGGACTTGGCGGTGTGGACGACCAGGTCGCCACCGAGCACCGGAAGGCCCGCGTAGGTGCGCTCGTAACGGGTGTGGACCGTGCCGTCGGCGTCCTTGACGACGTCCTTGACGATCAGCTTCTCCTTGGCGCCGAGGCCTATCTGCTGCGCGGTGTGGGCCGCGTCGGCCTGCGCCTTCTGTATCAGGGAGACACGGGCCGAGTCCGACAGCGCGGCGGGCGCGGCGGCGAGGGTCGCGCTGCCCTTGCCGGCGGCGGTCGCGGTGGCGGTCAGACCGGTGGAGAGCAGGGCTCCGGCGGCGACGGCGGTGGCGATGGCCAGAGTGGCGCGCTTGTGACGCGTGTAGCGGGGGGTCACGCAAGCTCCTTCTCGTGGGGAGTCCGGTCAGCGTGGGGTTACTGGCCGGAGAGGTGGGGTGAAGCTCTGCGACGGGTGAAGGAAGGGTGACATCGGGGGCGCGTACATGTCAGGCCCCTGAAGTGATGTTGGCCGGAAGGCAACTGTCCGGGAAAGGGCGCTGGGGGTCAGTGAGTCCAGGGCCACGGACACCGCGTCCGAGGAGGCGGCCTGGGCGGGCGCCGCGGCGGGCAGCTGGAGCAGTCCGGC
>NZ_JBEPBF010000078.1:12279-46760 GCF_040298985.1 Streptomyces sp. NPDC001093
CCTTTTCGTGTGGGGGGCGGCACCCATCCGGCCGGTAACTTTTCCGGGTTTTTCACCGGGGCGCCTTGGGCGCCCCCCCCCCCCCCCCCCCGCGCCCAGTTCCCGGGCATTTGGCGTTCGCTTTACGGGAACGTCAGCTTCCAGTCGTTGATCGTTCCGGTGTCGTACGTGGCCTGATCCTGCACCCGCAACTTCCAGGTGCCGTTGGCCTGTTCGGCGGCCGCGTTGACCGTGTAGGTCTGCTTCACGTCGTGCGCCGAGTCCGAGGAGCTGAAGTCCTTCAGACGGTAGGCGGTGCCCGAGGGGCCGACGAGGTCGATCACCAGGTCACCCCGCCAGGTGTGGGTGATGTCGACGTACACCTGAAGGTTGCTCGGCGCGTTTCCGGTCCTGCCGGAGACCGTGATGTCCGAGGTGACGGCGGGACCGTTGTCCGGGATGGCGACCTGGGTGTTGCTCTCGTACGTCGTACCGCCGCCTCCGCCGCCCCCGTCGGAGCGCGAACCGACCGCCACGGCCGCCCACGCGTCCTGCACCGCCTTGTACTCGGTGCTGGAGGTGCCGTACAGCTCACCGGCCGCCGCCAGGGTGCCGGTGCGGGCGCCGGCGTAGTCGGTGGTGGAGGTGTACTTCGTGGTGAGCGCCCGGTACCAGATCTGCAGCGCCTTGTCCCGGCCGATGCCGGTGACCGGAAGCCCGTCCGCCGTCGGCGAGTCGTAGCTGACGCCGTTGATCACCTTGGCGCCGCTGCCCTCGGACAGGAGGTAGAAGAAGTGGTTCGCGACGCCGGAGGAGTAGTGGACGTCCAGGTCGCCGACCGACGAGGACCAGGAGTCGGCCGAGTTGCCGTCCTTGCTGGGCTTGTCCATGTACCGCAGCGGCGTGCCGTTGCCGTTGATGTTGATCTTCTCGCCGATGAGGTAGTCACCGGGGTCGGAGGGGTTGTTGGCGTAGAACTCCACGCCGGTGCCCATGATGTCCGACGTGGCCTCGTTCAGGCCGCCGGACTCCCCCGAGTAGTCCAGGCCCGCGGTGTTGGCGGTGACGCCGTGGCTCATCTCGTGGCCGGCGACGTCGAGCGAGGTCAGCGGGTCGGCGTTGCCGGAGCCGTCGCCGTAGGTCATGCAGAAGCAGCTGTCGTCCCAGAACGCGTTCACGTACGCGTTGCCGTAGTGGACGCGGGAGTAGGCGCCGACGCCGTCGTTGCGGATGCCGCTGCGCCCGAAGGTGTTCTTGTAGAAGTCCCAGGTCTCCTGCGCGCCGTAGTGGGCGTCCGCGCCCGCGGTGGCCGCGTTGGACGTGGTCCCGTTGCCCCAGGTGTCGTTGCTCTGCGAGAAGAGGGTGCCGGTGCCCGAGGTGCCGTGGTTCAGGTTGTACGTCTTGTGTCCGCCGCGCGCCCCGTCGGTCAGCGTGTACGTCGACCCCGACTGGGTCGTCGTCAGGTTCACCTGGCCGCTGTACCGGGTGTTGCCGACGCCGGTCTCGATGCCCTGGTACTCGTAGAGCTTCTTGCCGGTGGCCGCGTCGGTGATGACGTGCAGCTGGTTCGGGGTGCCGTCGTCCTGGAGGCCGCCGACGACCGTCTCGTAGGCGAGGACGGGCTTTCCGGTCGCCGCCCAGATCACCTTGCGGACACTGTCCGCGGCGGACTTGGTCCCGCCCCGGGCCTTGGACCGCTGAAGGGCCTGCTTCTCGGCCGTGGCCTTCGACACGGCCGGGGTGAGGCCGGCGACCTGCACGTTGGCGCGGGTGGCCTTGATGACGTCCATGGTCTTGCCGGACGTGTTGCTGGTCACGACCAGGTCACCGCCGAGCACCGGAAGGCCGGCGTAGGTGCGCTCGTAGCGGGTGTGCAGGGTGCCGTCGGTGTCCTTCACGACGTCCTTGACGACCAGCTTCTCCTTGGCGCCGAGGCCGAGGGACCGGGCGGTGGCGGCCTTCGTGGCGTCGGCGTGCCGTATCAGCTCGACGCGCTGCGAGGGCGTGAGCCGCGCGGCGACATGGGCCTTGTCGATCTTCCCCGGCCGGGGCTTCGCCGGTGCGGCGCTGGCCGCGCCCGACTGGACGGCGGCGGCGATCAGGGCGGCGACCCCGGCGAGGGCGACGGTGGCGGTGCGCCGGTGTGACGCGTGGGGGGTGCGTCTGCGAGAGGAACTGCTGCTCAACACTGACTCCTTCTGCGTGGCCGCGGGTCGCGCGGCCAGGGGAGACCGGACGGTGGGTTGGGGCGTCCGGGCAGAACAGGGCGTTACGCGGAACCACGTGCAGGCCGGCTCGCACGAGCAGATGTGACTGTGGGGTTGCTGTGAGTCGGCCTGGGAAGAGTGACAGGGGATCACGGTTCCTGTCAGGACCGCGTCACAAAGTTGGCCGGAAATGGTCCGTTGATCGGATGTTCATGTTCGTTATGCGGACCGCTCACTTCGGTGTGCTCCCGGGTCTGCTCCGGATGTCCAGTAGGGTGGCCCGGCCACGGGGGGTGAGCGCGGATGGTGCAGGGGCGGGAACGTATCGGCGTGCGCGGGACGCTGGGCCGGGGGCTGCGGGTGGGCCTGGTGATGGCGGGCGCGCCCGCGTTGCCCTGGGCCGTCCTCTGTCTCGCGGTCGCCGCGGCCGAGTGTCTCAGGGGAGGGGACACCGAGATCGCCGCCTTCGACCTGCGGGCCTTCGGGCTGCTCGTCGGTGGCGGGCTGCCGGCCGGGGTGCTGATGGGGCTCGTCCTCGCGGGCGGTCTGGCCCTGGCGTCCCGTGTGCTGCGCGGCACCGGGGGACTGGCGCTGGTGGGGGCACTGCTGGGCGGGCTGGTCTTCCCCGTCGAGTTCGTGGTGGTGGGTGTCGCCTCCGACGGGGGATACGCCGAGTTCGGCACGACCTTCCTGCTGTGGCCGGTCATGACGGCGGTGGCCGGCATGCACGGTTCCGACATCGTGGGCCGGACCCACAGACGCGGCTGGCTGTGGACGCCGTTGCCGGGCCGGGGCCCATCGCCCGGCTGACGGGGTGTCGGGGGCGTGGCCGGCATGGAGGCGGCCGGCGTCCGCGGCTCACGACAGCCACCACGCGACTCGGCGTACAGCCCGGCCCATGCGGTCGGGTGGTGTGGCGTCCGGGGCTTCGGCGGCCGGCCCTTCCTGGAGTCGCGTGGCCGGGGGCCGGCCGGTGCCGAGTCGGCTCACCTCTCCGTGGTGTCCCCGTGCCAGGTCCGCCACAGGGCCGCGTAGGCGCCGCCGGCCGTCACCAGGTCCTCGTGCGTGCCCAGTTCGGTCAGGCGGCCGTCCTCCATGACCGCCACCCGGTCGGCGTCGTGGGCCGTGTGGAGGCGGTGTGCGATGGCGATGACCGTGCGGCCCTGCAGGACGGCGGCGAGGGCGCGTTCGGCGTGCCGGGCCGTCGTGGGGTCCAGCAGGGCGGTGGCCTCGTCCAGGATCAGGGTGTGCGGGTCGGCCAGCACCACCCGGGCCAGGGCGAGTTGCTGGGCCTGGGAGCCGTCGGTGGCGCGGCCGCCCGCGCCGAGCCGGGTGTCCAGGCCGTCCGGCAGGTCCCGGACCCAGTCGTCGGCCCCGACCGTCGCGAGCGCCGCCCACAGGTCGTCGTCCGTGGCGCCCGGCTCGGCGATCAGCAGGTTGTCGCGGACCGTACCGAGGAACACATGGTGTTCCTGCGTGACCAGGACCACCTGACGGCGCAGCAGCTCCGACTCCAGTTCGGCCACCGGCACCCCGCCCACCGTCACCGCGCCCGTGCCGGGCCGGTCGATGCCCGCGAGGAGTCGGCTGAGTGTCGTCTTCCCGGCGCCGGAGGGGCCGACCACCGCGAGCCGCTCCCCGGGCCGTACGGTCAGATCCACCCCGCGCAGCACCTCGCCGCCGCGCTCATAGGCGTACCGGACCCCGCGCACGTCGATCCGGTCGTCCGCCGGGACCGGGGAGCCGGCCCCGGTCTCCCCGCGCGGCGCCTGCGCCAGGCCCTCCACGCGGGCGAACGAGGCGCTGCTGCTCTGCAGTTGCTCCACACGCATCAGGATCTGGTCCAGCGGCTCGGTGAACTGCCGCAGGTACAAGGCCGCCGCCACCACCGCGCCGACTCCGACCGCGCCCCGCTGGTGCAGCCAGCCGCCGAGCAGCAGCACGCCCACCACGGGCACGGTGTACGTCACCTCGACCGCGGGGAAGAACACCGTGCGCAGGAACAGCGTGTACAGACGCGTACGGCGGGACTCCTCCAGCGCGTCCCGGCTCGCCGCCACCCGCCGTTCCCGCAGCCCGAACGCCTCGACGGTCCGGGCCCCGGCCGCCGTCGAGGCGACGATCTCCGCGACCTGGGACGTGGCCGCGCCCTCGGCGAGATAGCCGTCCCGGGCCCGCCGGAGATACCAGCGCAGCGCCGGCCAGATCGGGGTCAGCCCGAGCAGTCCGAACGCGCCCAGCAGCGGGTCGAGCGCGAACACCGCCACCAGCACCAGCAACGCCTGCACGGTGTTGACCAGCAGCTCCGGGCCGACGTCCCGCAGGGTGGTGCCGACGACCGCCACGTCCGCCGTGCCGCGTGCCGTCAGATCGCCGGTGCCGGCCCGCTCCACCACGGACGCGGGCAGGGCCAGCACCCGCTCGACGTACTGCTCGCGCACCCGGGCCAGCGTGCGCTCCCCGAACCGGTACCCCACGTACCGCGCCCAGCGGGCCAGCAGCAGCTGGGCCAGCGCGCACACCAGGATCCACGGCGCGAGCCGGTCCACCGCGCCGGCCCCCTGCCCGCCCCGCACCTCGTCCACGATCCGCCCGACCAGCCACGGCCCGACCAGCCCCGCCCCCGCCGCGAGCGCGTTCAGCAGCAACGCGGCGACGAACGCCCGCCCGTCGGCCCGCACCAGCCGCAGCGCGGCCCGCCGTACCCGCGCCCGGTCGGCGACCGGCAACAGACGCTCAGCCGCCGTCACCGTACGACCCCCTCCGTGTCCCGGGCCACGAGTGCCCGGTAGCCCGGCTCCGTCGTGAGCAGCCGGCGGTGCGGGCCGGTCGCCGCGACCTTTCCGTCGACCAGGAAGACGACCGTGTCCGCGCGGTCCAGCATCAGCGGTGAGGTCGACGTCACCACCGTCGTGCGGCCCTCCCGGGCCTCCCGCAGCCGCCGTGCGACCGTCGCCTCGGTGTGCGCGTCCAGCGCCGAGGTCGGCTCGACCGCGAGCAGCACCTCCGGGTCGGCCGACAACGCCCTTACCAGCCGCACCCGTTGGCGCTGGCCGCCCGACAGGCTGCGGCCCTGGCCGGACACCGGCGACTTCAGGCCCTCGGGCAGCCCGCGTACGACGTCCTCGGCGGCCGCCGCGTACAGCGCCCGGCCGAGCTCCGCCTCGTCGGTGGGGTGCCCGGCGGCCACGACCTCCCGCAGCGGCCCCTCGAACAGGTCGGCCTCGTTGTCCGCGACCAGGATCCGCCCGCGCACGTCCGCCAGCGGGACCGCGTCCAGCCGTACCCCGCCCCAGGTGGCGTCGGTCGGCCCGAAGCGGCCGAGCCGGTCCACGACGGCGGCGGCCTCGGCGGGCCGGGCGGTGGCCAGCGCGGTCAGCCGGCCCGGCACCACCCGCACTCCGGACGCCGGATCGTGCAGCTCGGCCGGTCCCGCGGGCGCCGGCAGCGTGCCCTCGTCCGGCTCCGGTTCCAGCCGCAGCAGCCGTACGACCCGGCGCGCGGCCACCACGCCCCGGTTCAGGTCGTAGGCCATCTGCACGAAGAAGGCGACAGGACCGATCAGTACGGCCACGTAGCCGTACACGGACACCAACTCGCCGACGGTGATGGACCCTTGGGCCGCGAGCCGCGCCGCGAGCCAGGTCACCACGGCCAGGAACAGGGTGGGCAGGCCCACGCCGAGCGCCTGCACCCAGCTGGCCACCGCGCCCACCCGGTAGCCCTGTGCGCGCAGCCGCTGCGAGTCCTGCCGGAAGGCGTCCGCGAACAGCCCCTTGCCGCCCAGTCCGTTGAGGACGCGCAGCCCGCCCGCGAGGTCGCCGATGCGCGCGGTCAGCACGCCCTGCCGCTCCCGGTAGGTGCTCTCCGCGCCCTGCAGCCGCAGCGTCAGCGGCCCGGTGACCAGCGCGATCACCGGCAGCCCCAGCAGCACGACCGCGGCGAGCGGTGCCGAGAGCGCCAGCAGCAGCCCGGCCACCACGACGTAGACCACGGCCGAGCCGACGCCCGGACCGACCACCGTCAGCGCCTGCGCGATGGTCTTTACGTCACCGACTCCGATGGTCACCACCTCACCGGCCCCCGCCCGGCGCGGCAGCGCGGCCCCGAGCCGCACCACATGGCCCACGACCACCTTCACCGTGCGGAAGTTGGCGTCCATGCGCACCCGGGTCATCGTGCGGTGCCGCATGATGCTCAGCCAGGCGTTGACCGACCCGACCACGAACATCACCCCGGTCCACGCGGCCAGCACGCCCAGCCGCCCCGGCACCAGCCCCTCGTCCACGGCCCGCGCCATCAGATACGGCTGCGCGGCCAGCAGCACCATCCACACACTGCCCAGCAGCGCCCCCACCGCCGACCGCCCCGGCTGGCGCAGCACCAGCCACCACAGATAGCGCCAGCCGCCGCGCGTGTCCGGGGTGCCCGGATCCTCGTACGCGTCGATCATCCATCCCCCGATCGGCTCGCCCCGCCTTGGGAAACGTCGAACCTATCGGGGGCGGGGACGGCCGCTCCAGCCAATTAAGGCGGGGGTGGTGCTCTCCGGTCCTACCCGAGGATCCCCCGGTCGTACCCCGCCGCCACCGCCGCCGCCCGGTCGTTGACGCCGAGCTTGGCGTACAGATGGGTGAGGTGGGTCTTCACCGTGGCCTCGCTGATGAACAGCTCGCGGGCGATCTCGCGGTTCGACGTGCCCCTGGCCACCAGGACCAGAACCTCGCGTTCACGGGCCGAGAGCGGCTCGCCCGCGGGGGTGCGGGGCGAGCGGACCGCGTGGACCAGGCGGGAGGCGACGGCCGGGGAGAGGACCGTACGGCCCTCGGCGGCGGCGCGGACGGCGGTGAACAGCTCGTCGCGCGGGGCGTCCTTGAGGAGGTAGCCGGTCGCGCCCGCCTCGATCGCGGGCAGGGTGTCGGAGTCGGTGTCGTAGGTGGTGAGGACCAGGACCTTCGCGCGGGCGCCCCGGCGGGTCAGCTCGCGGATCGCGTCGACGCCCGAACCGCCCGGCATCCGCAGGTCCATCAGGACCACGTCCGGGTCCAGGGCCGCGGCCCTGGCCACCGCCTCGGCGCCGTTCGCCGCCTCCCCGAGCACCCGGAAGCCCGGGGCGGACTCGAACATGCCGCGCAGGCCGTCGCGGACCACCGGGTGGTCGTCGACGATCAGGAGGGTGATGGCGGGCTCAGCGGTCATCGCGGACCAAGGGTACGCGAGCCGACACCGCCGTACCGTGACCCGGCTCCGACTCGACGGTGAGGGAGCCGGCGATCCGCTCGGCCCGGGCCCGCATGCCCTCCAGGCCGAAGCCGCCGCTGCGGGTGCGCTCCGGTACGGCGGCCGGGTCGAAGCCGGTGCCGTCGTCGCGGATGTCCAGCGTGACCTCGTCGCCCATGAAGGACAGGGTGACGCCGACGCGGGTCGGCCGGCCGTGCCGGGCCGCGTTGGACAGGGCCTCCTGGGCGATGCGCAGCAGGGTCGCCGAGATCTCGTCGTGGAGCTGCTCGGTGGTGCCGGTGACGGTGAACTCGGCGCGCACACCGTTGCGTTCGCCCCAATCGGCGACCGTCTTCTTCAGCGCCTCCGGCAGCCCGTCGGCGGCCAGGGCGACCGGGGCCAGATTGTGCACCGAGCGGCGGGCCTCGCCGAGGCTGTGCCGGGCGAGGGCGGAGGCGCGCTCCAGGTGGGTGCGGGCGGTGGTCAGGTCGGGGGCGTTGGCGACGACCTGGAGCTGGGCGATGATCCCGGTCAGGCCCTGGGCGATGGTGTCGTGGATCTCGGCGGCGAGCCGGCGGCGCTCGTCGGCGACGCCCGCCTCCCGTGCCTGGAGCAGGAGTTGGGCGTGCAGCGCGGCGTTCTCGTCCAGGGCCTGCTGCAACGCGGTGTTGGTGCGCTCCAGTTCGGCGATGGTGTCGGCCTGGACGACGGCGCGGGCCTGCTCCTGCTGAGAGTACCGGGTGAACACACTGACCAAGCCGATGTTGACGGCCAGGACCAGGAAGAAGCCGGCCCACAGGATCAGCCCGTGCGGCGGCCAGCCGCCGATCTCGCTGCCGGACATGGTGACGGCGGTCAGGAAGAGACCGGGCAGCACCAGCCGGGCCGGCAGCTCCCGGACCGCGGTGTAGTAGCCCGTCACGGCGTAGAAGGCGAAGAACGGGTTGGCCCAGGTCAGCACGAAGGCGATGGCCCAGCGCAGCAGGAAGAGGAAGACACCGGTCCGGCTCGGACCCGGCCTCTTCCGCTTCGCCCGTCCCCAGCACAGCTGCAGCACGACGGCCGCGGGCACGAGCACGGCGGAGACGACCCATCCGGTCCGGTCCATGCCGACCGCGCGGGCCGACAGCGCGGCCGCGACGACACCGGCGGCCAGCAGCGCCCAGGGCCCCCATGCGTCGAAGGAGGCCCGGGGCTGCTGGTGCGCGGCGTTCGTCATCCCACCAGTCTCCGGCACGGCCCGCTCACTCCCAGCGGAACCAGCGGGCCGCCCCCGCCGTCAGCAGCACCGCCCAGGCCGCGAGCACGACCAGGTGCCCCCAGCCGGGCCAGTCACCGGCGGCCGCCTCGCCCAGGGCGCGGGCCGCCGCACCGAACGGGGTGAGCTGGACCACACGGGCCAGCGTGTGCGGCATCTCCTGCACCGGCAGCCACACGCCCGCGCAGAACATCATCGGGAAGAACACCGCCGAGCCGATCGCGCTCGCGATCTTCGTGGTGCGGGACAGCGCCGAGACGACGGAGCCGAGGGCGAGGGCCGAGGCGGTCGCGAGCAGCAGGGCCAGCAGATACCCGGCCGGCTGCTCGGGCAGCTTCACGTCGAAGGCGAGGCGGCCGACGACGAGCGCGAGCAGCGCGGAGGCCAGCGCCACCGTGCCCTGCACGGCCATCTGCGCGGACAGCAGGGCGGAGGGCCGTACGGGCGTGAGCCGCATCCGGCGCAGGATGCCCCGCTCCCGGTGGCCGGTCAGCACCTGCGGCAGCGACTGCACACCGGACATGATCAGGGCGATCAGGACGGCGATGGGCACGTAGGCGTCGACCGGCCGCAGCCCGCCCAGGGACTTGTCGGCCTCCCGGAACGACGGGATCGAGCCGAGGATGACCAGGAGCAGCGTCGGGAACAGGAAGATCCAGAAGACTGCGCCGGGTTCGCGGCGGAAGAGACGGAACTCGGTGCGCAGGACGGCGGTGTTCATGCCGTGGCCTCCTTGGTCAGGTCCAGGAACGCGTCGTCGAGGGTGGCGTCCAGGACGCGGAGCTGATGGGCGGTGACGCGGTGCCGGGCGAGCAGGGTGATGACCGCGTTGACGGTCTCGTCGGTGCCGGAGAGCGTGATCCGGCCGTCCTTGCGCTCGATCGAGGCGAGGGCCGGGAGCGCGGCGAGGTCGTGGTCGTCCAGCGGGGCCGACGGGGTGAAGCTGATGACGGTCGCGCCCGCCGAGCGGCGGATCAGTCCGGCCGGTGTGTCCAGCGCCGCGACCCGGCCCTTGTCGATGACCGCGATACGGTCGCAGAGGCGCTGCGCCTCCTCCATGAAGTGGGTGACGAGCAGCACGGTGACCCCGCTCCCGCGGACGTCCTCGATGAGCTGCCAGGTGTCGCGGCGGGCCCGCGGGTCGAGCCCGGTGGTCAGCTCGTCCAGCACGACGACGCGCGGGTTCCCGATGAGCGCCAGCGCGATGAACAGCCGCTGCTGCTGCCCGCCGGACAGCTTGCCGAACCGGGTCCCGAGCTTCGCCGTGAGCCCGAGGCGTTCGGCGAGCGGCCGCCAGTCGGCAGGGTGCGGGTAGAAGGTTGCGTACAGCTCCAGCGCCTCGCGCACGGTGAGCTTGGGCTGGAGTTCGCTCTGCTGGAGCTGGGCGCCGAGGATCCTCGCGACCTCGTCGTGGTCGGCGACGGGGTCCAGGCCGGCGACCCGGACCCGGCCCGCGTCGGGCACGCGCAGCCCCTCGACGCACTCCACGGTGGTGGTCTTTCCGGCGCCGTTCGGGCCGAGGATCCCGAAGATCTCGCCCTCCTCGACGGCGAAGGAGACCCCGTCGACGACGGCCCGGCCGCCGTACGACTTGCGCAGATCGGTGACTTCGATGACGGATGGCATGCTCCGAGAATCCCGTTCGGGCGGGGCCCGGCACATCGGCCGCCCCGCTCGAAGCGGCATCGTCCGATCGGTTGATGCCGGGCTACGACCCCTCGTGCGGAACCCTCGTCCGAGGGGTCGAACACGCAGGTCGTAGGACCAAGGGCGGACCCGGGTCCGGCCGAAACCCGGTGGGCGATGTCAGTGCCGGTCCGTACGCTCGCGGTGATGCCCACGACACGTGCAACCACCGAGGACCGTTCCGCCGTTCGTACCCTGCTGCGGCTGTGGCCGTACGTCCGCCCCGTGCGGGCGCGGCTGTTCACGGCCGCGTTCGTCGCGATCGCCGCCTCCTGCACCGGGCTGGTGATCCCGCTCGTCCTGAAGTGGATCGTGGACGGGCCGGTCGCCGACCGGGACCCGGCCGGAGTGTGGCTCGGCGCGCTGTATCTGCTCCTGCTCGGGATCGCCGAGGCGGTCCTGTTCGGCATACGGCGCTGGCTGGTGGCCCGCCCGCTGCCGCACGTCGAGGCGGAGATGCGGGCCGGTCTCTACGGCCGTCTGCAGCGGCTGCCCGTCGCCTTCCACGACCGCTGGGCCTCCGGCCAGCTGCTGTCGCGGGGCACGACCGATCTGATGCTGCTGCGTCAGTTCCTCGCCTTCCCACTGACGTTCCTGCTGGTCAACGGGGTGACGATCCTGGTCGGCGTGGTGATCATGCTGATGCAGGACTGGGTGCTGGGGCTGGTCATCCTCGGTCCGGCGATCCCCGTGATGTGGACCTGCGCGGTCTTCGAGCGGCGGTACGCCGAGGTGGCGCGGCGCGCGCAGGACCAGGTCGGCGACCTGACGACGGTGGTCGAGGAGAGCGTGCTCGGCATCCGCATCATCAAGGGCTTCGGCCGGCACCGCAGCCAGGCGCGGGCGTTCCGCGAGCTGTCGGTCACCCTGCGCGGCACGGAACTGCGCAAGGCGCGGCTGCTCGCCACGATCTGGGGTGTCATCGTGACGCTGCCCGAACTGGCGATCGGGGCGGCGCTGGTGCTGGGCGCGGTCCGCGTGGCCGACGGGGGGCTCTCGGCCGGCACGCTGGTCGCCTTTCTGAGCACGGCGCTGGCGCTGCGGTGGCCCGTGGACTCGATCGGGTTCCTGCTGGCGATGAGCCAGGAGGCGGCGACGGCGACGGAGCGGTACTTCGAGGTGATGGACGAGGTGCCGGAGGACGACGCGGCGGCACCCCGCGAGCCCGGGGACACGCGACCGGCCGACGCCGGACTCCGCTTCGAGAACGTCCGGTTCCGCTACCCCGACGCACCCCCCGGCTCCCCGCCCCTCCTCACCCGCATCGACCTCCACATCCGCCCCGGCGAGTCCATGGCCCTCGTCGGAGCCACCGGCAGCGGAAAGACCACCCTCACCGCGCTGGTACCCCGCCTGCACGAGCTCACCTCCGGCCGGATCACCCTCGACGGCGTCGACATCGCCGCGATGCCCCGCGAGGAGCTGCGCGCCAAGGTGGCCGTCGCCTTCGAGGAACCCACGCTGTTCTCCACGAGCGTCGGCGAGAACGTCCTGATGGGCGCCCCCGACGGCGCCGGACGACCGGACCTCGACCGAGCGCTCGCGGTCGCGCAGGCCGACTTCGCGCACGCCCTCCCCCAGGGCACCGACACCCGCGTCGGCGAGCAGGGCCTCAGCCTCTCCGGCGGCCAGCGGCAGCGCCTCGCGCTGGCCCGCGCGGTGGTCGGCAGACCGGAGTTCCTGGTGCTGGACGACCCGCTGTCCGCCCTGGACGTGCACACGGAGGCCGCCGTGGAGGCCGCGCTGCGGCAGGTCCTCGCCGACACCACCGCGCTGATCGTGGCGCACCGCCCGTCGACGGTGCTGCTCGCCGACCGGGTCGCCCTGCTCTCGGGCGGCCGGATCGCCGCCGTCGGCACCCATCAGGAACTGCTGCGCACCAACGCCGAGTACGCGCATCTGATGTCCGGAGATGCCGAGGACACGGAGGACTCCCGTTGACCACCACGACCGCCTCCACTCCCACCGCCGAGGACGACGAACTCCCCGGCCCGCAAGGTCAGGGCACCGGCAGCGACTCGGGTGACGTCTTCGACCGGGACGTCCTGCCCGCCCCGCCCGGCGCCACGGCCGCCCTGCTGCGCTCCCTGCTCGCGCCCCTGAAGGCACGGGCCGCGACGACCACGCTCCTGCTGCTGCTTCAGCAGGCGGCGGTGCAGGTGGGCCCGCTGCTGGTGGCGTACGCCATCGACAGCGCCGTACCGGCGTTCCGGGACCACCGGCACGGCCCGCTGATCGCGGTCGGCGTCGGCTATCTGCTGTGCGCCCTCGCCTCCGGCGTGCTGCAGTTCGCGTTCATCGAGACCTCCGCCCGGGTCAGCCAGGACGTGCTGCTGGATCTGCGGGGCCGGATCTTCCGGCACGCGCAGGCGCTGAGCATCGACTTCCACGAGCGGTACACGTCCGGACGGCTGATCTCCCGCTCCACCACCGACGTGGAGTCGCTGCGCGAACTGCTCAATGACGGCCTCCAGGAGCTGGTGACCGTCGTGCTGTCCTTCGTCTACATCTCGGCGATGCTGCTGTGGCTGGACCTCTCCATGGGCGCGGTCGCGGTGGCCTCGTTCCTGCCGCTGTACCTGCTGGTCCGGCTCTACCAGCGGCGGGCGGGACGGGTGTACCGGGCGCGGTCGACGGCGATCGCGGCGGTGATCGTGAAGTTCGTGGAGACGATGAACGGCATCCGCCCGGTGCGCGCCTTCCGCCGGGAGGCGGCCAACGACGCCGAGTTCGCCGTGCTCAACAGGCGGCACGAGCGGACGAACGGGGACGCGCTGCTGGAGATGGCCCGCTATGTGGTCGGCTCCCGGCTGGTGGCCAACACGGCCGTCGCGGGGATCGTGCTGTGGGGCGCCTACCGGGTGGCGTCCGGCTCGCTGGCGCTGGGTGTGCTGGCGGCGGCGGTGCTGTATCTGCGCCGGCTGTACGACCCGATCGACCGGCTGGGGATGTTCCTGAACTCCTACCAGTCGGCCGCCGCTTCCCTGGACAAGGTCGCCGGGCTGCTCGCCCAGACCCCGTCCGTGCCGGAGCCGGCCGTTCCTCATGAACTCCCGCCGCCGAAGGGCGACTTCCCCGGCCGTGAGGTCGTCTTCGAGGATGTCCGGTTCGGCTACCGCACCGGCGGTGAGGTGCTGCCCCGCTTCGGCCTGACCCTGCCGGCCGGGCAGACGGTCGCCGTGGTCGGCACCACGGGCGCCGGCAAGTCCACGCTCGCCAAGCTCCTCGCCCGCTTCTACGACCCCTCCGACGGCCGCGTGCTGCTGGACGGCGTGGATCTGCGCGAGCTGCCCGTGCCGGAACTGCGGCGCGGTGTCGTCATGGTGACCCAGGAGGCGTTCCTGTTCTCCGGCACGGTCGCCGACAACATCGCCATCGGCCGGCCCGGGGCCACCCGGGAGGAGATCGAGCGGGCGGCGAAGGCGATCGGCGCGCACGAGTTCATCAGCGCCCTGCCCGACGGCTACGACACCGACGTCCGCAAGCGCGGCGGGCGCATCTCGGCCGGGCAACGCCAACTGGTGGCCTTCGCCCGGGCGTTGCTCGCCGATCCGGCGGTGCTGATCCTGGACGAGGCGACCAGTTCGCTGGACATCCCGGGCGAGCGGGCCGTGCAGCGGGCGATGTCGACGGTGCTGCGGGGCCGTACGGCGGTGGTGATCGCGCACCGGCTGTCGACGGTGGAGATCGCGGACCGGGTGCTGGTGATGGAGCACGGCCGGATCGTCGAGGACGGCAGCCCGGAGGAACTGATCGGCGGCACGGGCCGGTTCGCGGATCTGCACCGGGCGTGGCGGGACAGCCTGGCGTAGGTGTGTCATTGTGTCGTTCAGCGTGCGTTCACTCGGGCTATGATGCGTGGTTGACGAGCGATCACGCCGACGCCGGTGCGCGTCCAGGCCCTCTTGGCCGGACGCGGCGTCAAGCCCCCGTCAAGGCCTTGCCTCGCACTGTTCTCGTTTGGATAAACGTTCAATCAAGAGAGCCCTCGGTCGGGCAAAGGGGTCTACTCGCATAGATGATCCCGGTGCTGTCATGCTCACGACCGCCCGGAATCCCTGCCGGGCACAGCACCGGGAGACCCCCACATGTCCCGAATATCGCGCCCCCTGGTGACCGCCCTCTCCTCGCTCGCCCTCGCCGCCGCGGGCCTCACCGTCACCACCGGTACGGCCCACGCCGCCAGTTGCAGCCAGGACTACCTCCCCCTGCCCGACTCGGCCTGCACGCCCGGGGCCCTCAACCCCGACGTCACCCAGGACACCATCGACTCGACCATCTGTGTCTCCGGCTGGACCGGGACCGTACGGCCGCCCAGCTCCTACACCACCGCGCTGAAGAAGCAGCAGATCGTCGAGTACGGCTACTCCGACACCAACCTCTCGGACTACGAGGAGGACCACTTCGTCCCGCTCGAACTCGGCGGCGCCCCGAGGAGCCCGGAGAACCTCTGGCCCGAGCCGCACTACGGCACCGAGACGTCCGCGAACAAGGACACCGTCGAGAACAAGCTGAAGAAGGCCGTCTGCGCCGGTGAGGTCAGCCTCACCGACGCACAGAACGCGATCATGACCGACTGGACGACCGCCCTGTCCAGCCTCGGCCTGGGCTGAGCGCTCGGCTCCCCGCCGGGCTGGGGGTGCCGGATCACGGCACCCCCAGCTCGAACAGGACGTACCCCGCGTACGACCCGGAGGCGAGCGCCGCGATGCCGAGCAGGGTGCACTGCACGGGCAGGCTCAGCCGGCGCATCGCGACCGCGAGCGGCAGGAACAGCGGGAAGCAGGGCAGCAGATAGCGGGAGACGTTCGCGAAGATCTGCTGGCTGCCGAGGACCAGGGCGAGGGTGAGGACGGTGTGCACGACCAGTACCGCCGGCGGGCGCAGCCTCAGGAGCAGGGGGAGCAGAGCGCACGCGAGCAGGACCACACCGACGCCGATGACGTCCGCGAAGGGGTAGGCGAACAGATAGTCGCCGAAGCGGCCCACCGGTACGGACGTCAGCACGTCCAGGGTCTGCCTGCCGTAGTCGAACTCGTGCGCCCAGGCCCCCGACTGCAGCTCGAAGTAGCCGCCCAGGTCGCCCATGCGGTCGCCGACCCAGAGCAGATAGCCGATCAGCCCGAGCGGGGCCAGGGCCGCCGCGAGCAGCGGGCGGTGGCTGTCGTCCTCGCGGCGGCGCAGCGCGAGCAGCGCGGCGAAGCCGACCCCGGCGATCAGCGCGGCGGCCGTGGGCCGGTTGAGGCCGGCCGCGAAGGCGAGGACTCCGGCGGTCAGCCACCGGCGGGTCATGACGGTGTAGCAGGTCCAGGCGGCCAGGGCCACGTAGAGGGAGTCGGAGTAGACCGCCCACTCCACGCCCGAGCCCGGCCACACCGCCCACAGCCCGGCCGCCGCGAGTCCGGCCCGCCGCCCGCCGAACCGCTCCGCGATCAGGCAGACGCCCAGCGCGGCGGCGAAGGAGGCGAGGACCGACACCAGCAGGCCGGCGCCGTACGGGCCGAGGCCGGTGACGGCCATGACCATCCGCATCAGGGCCGGGTACAGCGGGAAGAACGCCGCCGAGTTGCCCTCCAGTGTGATCAGTCCGGTGGCGCCCGGGACATGGACGAGCCTCGGGTCGTAACCGTGCAGGGCGATCTGCTGGTACCACCACCCGTCCCAGGTCGCCAGCACGTCCCAGGCGTGCGCTCCGCCGCCGAACCGGGGGTCCTTGGTGCGATAGTCCCCGGCCGAGGACAGCAGGTACAGGAAGGACAGGAAGCCCGTCAGCTTCAGCGCGCCGAACAGCGCGAGCACGGGCCCGTGCCGGCGGGCGGCGGCCCGCAGCCGGGAACCGGAGACGGCCTGCGCGGCCAGGGCCGGCATACGGGGCAGGGTCACGGTCACGGGGCGACCGGGCCGGTACGGCGACGGCGGCGGGCCGGCGTCCGCAGCATCCGGACGATCCCGCGCAGGTCGGCCAGCGCGGTGGCGACGATGTCGACACTGCTGTCGGGGTCGTCGACCCAGTCCACCGGGACCTCGTGGATCCTCAGGCCCGCCCGCTCGGCCAGCACCAGCAGTTCGGTGTCGAAGAACCACTCCCCGTCCCGCACCTGCGGCAGCAGCCGTTCGGCGACCTCGCGGCGCACCGCCTTGAAACCGCACTGCGCGTCGGAGAAGCCGACGGCGAGGGTGCAGCGCAGCAGGACGTTGTAACAGCGGGAGATGACCTCGCGCCTGGCGCCGCGCACCACCCGTGCGCCGGGCGCGAGCCGGGTGCCGATGGCCAGGTCGGAATGGCCGGATATCAGCGGCGCGACCAGCGGCAGCAGCGCGGCCAGTTCCGTGGACAGGTCCACGTCGAGGTACGCCAGCACGGGCGCCCGCGATTCGGTCCAGGCCGCCCGGAGCGCCCGGCCGCGGCCCTTCTCCGGCAGCCGCAGCGAGACCACCCCGGGCAGTTCCCCGGCCAGTAGGGCGGCGATGCGCGGGGTGCCGTCGGTGCTCGCGTTGTCGGCGATGGTGATCCGGAACGGATAGGGGAAGGTCTCCCGCAGATGCGTGTGCAGCCGCCGGACGTTCGGCTCCAGGTCCTTCTCCTCGTTGAACACCGGTACGACCAGGTCCAGGACGGGTTCGCCCGCCTGTGGCGACAGGGGTGCGCGGTCGGGCGCCGGTGCCATGGCCGGGACTCGGCCCGGTCGGAGTTTCATCACGTTGTTCCCCGTTTGTCCCTGGTGGAAGGGCATGCCGAAGGCACGCGGATGGAGTGGTGGATGCGGGTCAGCGGGTCGGGCTGATCGCCGATGAGGGGTTGTCCGACGACTCGGCCGGTGCGCTCACCGTCGCGGAGGCCGGGGGAGCGGTGGTGCTCCCCGAGGTGGCCGTGGCGGGCGGCCGCTGTGTGGGGGTGGCCGTGGCCGAACTCCCGGTAGCGCCGGGCGGGTTGGCGGTCGACGTGGTCGAGCCCGGGGTGGCGGAGTCCGTCGCGGTCGAGGACGGCGGGCCGCTCGGCGCGTAGGTGGTGCTCGGCGACTGCGACGGGCCCGGCGAGGTGCTCGGGACGGGCGTCGGACTGGTCGCGGGCCGGGGGTGCGGGGCGCTGGGCCGGCCGTCGGTGTGGCCGTGCGGCCACAGCAGCAGACCGAGGCCGAGTCCGGCGACCGCCAGCACGGAACCGGCCGCCCGGCGCGCTGCGCGCACCCGGCGCCGCACCCGTACGCCCGCGTGCAGCGCCTCCTGGTGCCGGGGCTCGTAGCGCACCGGTTCCTGCGTGCTGTGCATG
This sequence comes from Streptomyces sp. NPDC001093, assembly GCF_040298985.1. Lineage (NCBI taxonomy): Bacteria > Bacillati > Actinomycetota > Actinomycetes > Kitasatosporales > Streptomycetaceae > Streptomyces > Streptomyces sp. NPDC001093. The sequence continues at coordinate 29,900 of NZ_JBEPBF010000078.1, forward strand.
AGCCGCGTCAGCTGCCGCTCGAAGTGATCCATGTGCTCGGTGTCGTCCACGTGCTTCACGGGTCCCCCCTCACCCCACCGGCTCGATGACGTCGGCCAGCAGCCCGCGCAGCCGGGCCACCCCGCGCGCGGCATGGGACCGGGCGGTGCCGACCGGGCAGCCCAGGATCTGCGCGACCTGCCGGTCGGGCAGGTCCTGGTAGTAGCGCAGCACGACCGCGGCCCGCTGCTGCGCGCTCAGTTCGGCGAGCGCCGCCTCCAGCCGGGAGCGCTCGGCCACGGTCGCCGACACATCGCCGGCCGCCGCCACCTCGGGCAGCACCTCCACGGGCCGCTCGCCCCACCAGCGCCGGCGGGCCGAACGGGCCGCGGCCCGCGCCAGCACCTTGCGGACATACGCCTCCGGTGCCTCGTCGGCGACCTTCGGCCAGACGAACCACAGCTTGACCAAGGACTCCTGCAACAGGTCCTCGGCCCGGTGCCGGTCCCCTCCGGTGAGCAGACGGGCCAGATGGAACAACACCGACCAGCGGGCCGCCACGAACGCGTCGTACTCACCGGCCCGAGCCTGCTCCATCCTCACGGTCCCCGTTCTCGCCGGCTGTCTTCACCAGGAGTAAGGCCCTGGGGGCCCGGGAACGCTGCACCGGCCGGGCGTGATCCGCGTCACGCACAGCCGTCACACAGGGGCGACCCGCAGGAGGAGTACGGAGCGCCCCGGCACCGTGATCTCCGCGCCCGCCGGGTGGACCGTGCCGGGGGGCTCGGCCTGGTCCTCCCGGGAGGTGTCCACGATCACCTCGTACCGGTCCGCCCACGGCTGACCCGGCAGCACGAAGACCGCCGGATCCTCGCCCGCGTGCAGGACCGCGAGGAAGCTGTCGTCCGCGACCGGTGCGCCCCGCTCGTCACGGCCCGGGATGTCCCGGCCGGAGAGGTACATGCCGAGCGTGGCCGCGGGGGCGTACCAGTCGCCCTCGGTCATCTCCGTGCCCCGCGCGGTGAACCACGCCAGGTCCCGCAGCCCGTCGGCCGAGTGGGCGCGGCCGGAGAAGAAGGCGCGGCGGCGCAGCACCGGATGCCGGTGGCGCAGGGCGATCAGCCGGGAGGCCAGGTCGAACAGGGGCCGCCAGGCCGGGTCGTCCAGCAGGGACCAGTCCAGCCAGCTGATCTCGTTGTCCTGGCAGTAGGCGTTGTTGTTGCCGCGCTGGGTGCGGCCCAGTTCGTCGCCGGCCACCAGCATGGGCACGCCGGTGGACAGCAGGAGCGTGGTCAGCAGGTTGCGCAGCTGACGGCGGCGCAGGGCCCGTATCCGCTCGTCCTGCGTCTCGCCCTCCACCCCGCAGTTCCAGGAGCGGTTGTCGTCGGTGCCGTCGCGGTTGTCCTCGCCGTTGGCCTCGTTGTGCTTGCACTCGTACGACACCAGGTCGCGCAGGGTGAACCCGTCGTGCGCGGTCACGAAGTTGACCGAGGCGTACGGGCGGCGGCCGCCCCAGGCGTACAGATCGCTGGAGCCGGACAGGCGGTAGCCCATCTCGCGGACGTCCGGCAGGGCGTGCCGCCAGAAGTCGCGGACGGTGTTGCGGTAGCGGTCGTTCCACTCGGTCCACAGCGGAGGGAAGGCGCCCACCTGGTAGCCGCCGGAGCCGATGTCCCACGGTTCGGCGATGAGCTTCACCCGGCGCAGTACGGGGTCCTGGGCGATGACCGCCAGGAACGGGGAGAGCATGTCGACGTCGTGCATCGAGCGGGCCAGCGCCGCCGCGAGGTCGAAGCGGAAGCCGTCCACGCCCATCTCCGTCACCCAGTAGCGCAGCGAGTCGGTGATCAGACGCAGCACCTGGGGCTGGACGACATGCAGGGTGTTGCCGCAGCCGGTGTAGTCGGCGTACCGGCGGGCGTCGTCCTGGAGGCGGTAGTAGCCGCGGTTGTCGATGCCCTTCAGGGACAGCGTCGGGCCCAGCTCGCCCGCCTCCGCGGTGTGGTTGTAGACCACGTCGAGGATGACCTCGATGCCGGCCGCGTGCAGCGCGCGCACCATCCGCTTGAACTCGCCGACCTGCTGGCCCGTCGTACCGGAGGCCGCGTAGGCGGCGTGCGGGGCGAAGTAGCCGATGGAGTTGTAGCCCCAGTAGTTGCCAAGGCCCCGGCGCAGCAGGTGGTCCTCGTGCGCGAACTGGTGGACGGGGAGCAGCTCGACGGCCGTGACGCCCAGCTTCACCAGGTGCTCGATCGCCGCCGGGTGCGCGAGGCCCGCGTAGGTGCCGCGCAGCTTCTCCGGGACGCCGGGGTGCAGCTTGGTGAAGCCGCGTACGTGCAGCTCGTAGATGACGGAGTCGGCCCACGGCGTCTTCGGCCGGTGGTCGTCCTCCCAGTCGTCGTCATCGTCGACGACGACGCCCTTCGGGACGTAGGGCGCCGAGTCCCGGTCGTCGCGCACGGTGTCGGCGACACGCTGCTCGGGCCAGTCCCGGACATGCCCGTACACCTCCGGCGGCAGGCTGAACTCACCGTCCACCGCCCGCGCGTACGGGTCCAGCAGCAGCTTGGCCGGGTTCCAGCGGGCGCCGGTCCACGGGTCCCAGCGGCCGTCCACTCGGTAGCCGTACCGCTGCCCAGGCATCACGCCCGGCACGAAACCGTGCCAGATCTCGTGCGTCAGCTCGGTCAGCCGGACCTGGGTCTCCCGGCCCCCCTCGTCGAACAGACACACCCGGACCGCCTCCGCCCCGCCCGCCCACAGCGCGAAGTTGGTGCCCGCGACCCCGTCCGGGCCGACCCGGAACCGGGCCCCCAGCGGCGTCGGGGCGCCCGGCCACACCACGGGAGCCGGCACCGCGGCGCGCCGGGCGCCGTTCACCACGGCCGGCTGCTGCCCGGTCCCGGCGTCCGGCTCCCCGGCCGGTGCCCGCTGCTCGGCTGCCCTCGTCACCTGTCGGCCCCTCTTTCAGTGGCTCGCCCCGGGGCGGCGCAACCGGCCGTGCCGAGGAGCCGAGGCTGCCCCGCAGCACCCTCGGCCGCCCGGTACGGCTGCGCCCCACCGCCGGGGGCGCCCTCCGGATCGCGCTGTGCGTCCCTTTCCGTCGAACCGATCCAGGAAGGCGCCCTTCGGCACGGGCGCTGCGGCTCCCCAGCGTGTCGTCCTTCCCTCTGTTCTGCCCAGTGCGTGCGTCGCACTCACGTTTCCCCGGAGCGGGCCCGGTCGTTGAGCCGCGCGTGAGGCACGTACAAGGACGCGCGCGGCGCGCGGGGGTCGCCCTGGCCGCCGTACTGACATGGGCGGCACTGCTGGGAGGGTGCTCCTCCGGGGGCTTCGGACCGCTCGGGCTGGACGGAGCGCCCGGCAGACCCCCGGCACCCGAGGACGTCATCCACGTCACCCCCGACGACGGCGGCAAGGCCGTCCGCCCCGACCGGCGGCTGCGGGTCCGGGTGCCCGACGGGCGCCTTCAGCGGGTGACCGTCGTCAAGTCGCAGGACGCGCAGGACTCCCCGGTACCCGGGCACATCAGCGCCGACGGCCGGACCTGGCGGCCGGACGAGGACCGGCTGGCGCTCGCCGCCCGGTACACCGTCGACGTCGTGGCGCTCGACGCGGACGGCCGCCGCTCGGCCCGGCACACCACCTTCTCCACACTCGTCCCCGACCAGCGGTTCATCGGTTACGTCACCCCGGAGAACCGCGCCGTCGTCGGCACCGGCATGATCGTCTCGCTCGACTTCAGCCGGGAGATCACCGACCGCGCCGCCGTCGAACGCGCCGTCCGGGTCAGCGCGCGGCCGCCGGTCGAGATCCGCCCGCACTGGTTCGGCCGCAGCCGTCTCGACTTCCGTCCCGAGCAGTACTGGAAGCCCGGCACGGAGGTCACCGTCGACCTCAACCTGCGGGACGTCCAAGGGGCGCCCGGTGTCTACGGGTTGCAGGACAAGACCTTCGCCTTCACCGTCGGCCGCAGCCAGGTCTCCCTGGTCGACGCCGCCAGGCACATCATGCAGGTGCGCCGGGACGGCCGGCTGCTCGCCACCGTGCCGATCACCGCGGGCGCCCCGCAGAACCCCACCTACAACGGCAAGATGGTGGTGATGGACATGCAGGACGTCACCCGCATGAACAGCCGCACGGTCGGCTTCGGCGGCGAGTACGACATCCCCGACGTCCCGCACGCCATGAAGCTCACCGACTCCGGCACCTTCGTGCACGGCAACTACTGGTCGCCGAACGCCCCGGGGCGCGCCAACGTCAGCCACGGCTGTGTCGGCCTCAGGGACGTCAGGGGCGGCAGCTCGGCCACCCCGGCCGGCTGGTTCTTCGACCGCAGTCTCGTCGGTGACGTCATCGAGGTCGTGGGCAGCCTGGAGAAGACCGTCGCTCCGGACAACGGCCTCGGCGGGTGGAACATGACCTGGCAGGAGTGGAAAGCGGGCAGCGCGGTGAAATAACCAGGTGAGGGGCGCGGGTTCGGGCGGGGATGCGGGCGCAAGTTGCGACGGAACGGTGACATTCGCCTGACACCCCGCTCAAAACCAGACGGTTAATATGCGCGCACCAGTGTGGTGGGGAGCGGGTCTGACCAGGCCCGGCGAGGGGAGACCAACTTGAACGTGCGGCCAATATCGGGGGCGTCGGCGGCGGGGCGGCGAGGCCGTATGGGGCCGGCGCTCATATCCGGCGCGCTGGTGCTCTCCCTCGCGGCCTGCGGCGGGGGCGGCGGCAAGGGCGCCGGCGACGGCAAGGAGACCCAGCAGGGCAGGCAGCAGTCCACCGCCGCCGTCACCATAGCGCCGAAGTCCGGTGCCACCGGCGTCGACACCAGCGGCGCGCTGAAGGTGAACGTCTCCCAGGGCAAGCTGACCGAGGTCACCGTCAAGGACGCCAAGGGCCGGGCGGTCGCCGGCACCCTCACCGGCGGGGGCGCGTCCTGGACGCCGTCGACCCATCTGGCCGCGTCCACCAAGTACACGGTGCACGCGGTCGCCAAGGACTCCGAGGGCCGCGAGGCCGCCGAGGACTCCACGTTCACCACCCTGACCCCGAAGAACACCTTCCTCGGCTACTTCACCCCCGAGGACGGCTCCACCGTCGGCGTCGGGATGCCGTTCTCCGTCAACTTCACCCGGGGCATCACGCACCCGCAGGCCGTGGAGAAGGCCATCAGGATCAGGACCGAGCCGGCCGTGGACGTCGAGGGCCACTGGTTCGGCAACGACCGCCTGGACTTCCGCCCCGAGCAGTACTGGAAGGAAGGCACCAAGGTCACCGTCGACCTCGACCTCGACGGGGTCGCGGGCCGCGACGGCGTCTATGGCAAGCAGCACAAGACCATCAAGTTCACCATCGGCCGCAACCAGGTCTCCGTCGTGGACGCCAAGAACCACACGATGAAGGTCACCCAGGACGGCAAGGTCATCAAGACCCTCCCGGTCACCACCGGCAAGCCCGGCTATGACACCTGGAACGGCCAGATGGTCATCAGCGAGAAGCTCGCCGTCACCCGGATGAACGGCGAGACGGTCGGCTACGGCGGCGAGTACGACATCAAGGACGTCCCGCACGCCATGCGCCTGACCACCTCCGGCACCTTCCTGCACGGCAACTACTGGGGCGGCGACGCCTTCGGCAACTACAACGCCAGCCACGGCTGCGTCGGCCTGAGCGACGTGCGCGGCGGCTACGACGGCTCCACCCCGGCGGCCTGGATGTTCAACCACTCGATCGTCGGCGACGTGGTGATCGTGAAGAACGCCCACGACCGGACGGTGGACCCCGCGAACGGGTTCAACGGCTGGAACATGTCGTGGGCGGACTGGACGAAGTGAGCCACGTCTGACATACGGGCCCGGTGCTGTGAGGTACGGCACCGGGCCCGTTGCCGTTAGTGCCCGTTAACCTGCCTCCATGACCGTGAATCTCGAAGTCGCCGAAGGTGTCGGAACCCTGCGCCTCGACCGCCCGCCGATGAACGCGCTGGACGTCGCCACGCAGGACCGGCTGAAGGAGCTCGCCGAGGAGGCCACGCGCCGCGACGACGTGCGCGCCGTGGTGATCTACGGCGGCGAGCGGGTGTTCGCGGCGGGCGCGGACATCAAGGAGATGCAGAACATGGACCACACCGCGATGGTCCTGCGCGCCCGCGCCCTGCAGGACTCCTTCACGGCCGTCGCCCGCATCCCCAAGCCCGTCGTCGCCGCCATCACCGGCTACGCCCTCGGCGGCGGCTGCGAACTGGCCCTGTGCGCCGACTACCGCATCGCCGCCGAGAACGCCAAGCTCGGCCAGCCCGAGATCCTGCTCGGCCTGATCCCGGGCGCCGGCGGCACCCAGCGGCTGCCCCGGCTGGTCGGACCGTCCAAGGCCAAGGACCTCATCTTCACGGGCCGCCAGGTCAAGGCCGACGAGGCCCTCGCGATCGGCCTGGTGGACCGGGTCGTCCCGGCCGCAGAGGTGTACGAGCAGGCGCACGCCTGGGCCGCGAGGCTCGCCCAGGGTCCGTCGATCGCCCTGCGCGCGGCGAAGGAGTCCGTCGACACCGGCCTGGAGACCGACATCGACACCGGCCTCGCCGTCGAACGGAACTGGTTCGCGGGCCTGTTCGCCACCGAGGACCGCGAGATCGGCATGCGCAGCTTCGTGGAGGAGGGTCCGGGCAAGGCCAAGTTCCGCTGAACGTCAGCGGTGTGAACTTCCCGGTAACTCCCGCGGCATCTCTTGCAATTGACGTTCCGTCTCTTCCGGGTCCCTCGATGGGGCGGTTTATGGGAGCCTTAAGGCAGCCTTAAGCCTGCTCGGTCGAGGGAGCCGGACGATTGCCCGAAAGTGAGCCGTCTTCGCAGCTCAACCGGGCCCTACCGGTCAGTGACATGCCGTCGGCATATGCCGGTCGCTCGGCGGGGAGCGGGGGCGTACAGGGGGCGTATTCCTCGGGAACGGCCCCCAAGACGGCTCCGGGCCGCCATCATGGGGGCATGGCGGGGCTGGAGGGCATCGAACAGCCGCGGGGACACAGCCGTGCGGCCGCGGCACGCTGGTCGCCCGCGGTAGAGGACGAACAGGCGCTCAAGGCGCTCGAACTGTACGGTGACCCGGCAGCGACAGAGGTGCCGCTGCCGTCCCGCCCGGAGTCCGCGGCCGCCGCACGCCGACTCGCCCAGGTCGTCGTCCTGCGCACCTGGCGGCTCACCCCCAAGCTGACCGAGGACACCGTCTTACTCGTGTCCGAACTCGTCGGCAACGCCGTACGGCACACCGGCGCCCGGGTCTTCGGCCTGCGGATGCGCCGCCGCCCCGGCTGGATCCGGGTGGAGGTCCGCGACCCCTCGCGCGGCCTGCCCTGCCTGATGCCGGTTCAGGAGATGGACGTCAGCGGCCGCGGGCTGTTCCTCGTGGACAAGCTCTCCGACCGCTGGGGCGTCGACCTCCTGCCGCGCGGCAAGACGACCTGGTTCGAGATGCGGGTGGCCGACCGGTAGCGGGGGCACGGCATCCCTCTTACGGCGACCCGAAATCGTCCCACTTTCGGGCCAATCGGCGCTTTTCTTGCCCATCGCCCCTTAAATGGTACGGGTGACCACCACCAACCGACGCGGGGTGCTGCGCGCGGGCGCCGGAATCGTCGCCGGCGGCGCGCTCGCCGCCGGTTGCGGCACCGGCCGGGACACCCCGCCCAACGCCCAGGACTCCGCGCCCCCTTCCGCGCCCCCGACCGGCACCTCCCCGGCCCACCACGCGGCCGGCGGCAAGACGGCCCCCGTTCCCCGGGCCTACCCCGGCCTGCCCGCCCAGATCACCCACGGCCCGCGCACCCGCGCCCAGGTCGCTCTCACCTTCCACGGCCAGGGCGACCCCGCCATCGCCCACTCCCTGCTGGGTACGGCCGAGCAGCACGGCGCCCGGCTCACCGTGCTCGCCGTCGGCACCTGGCTGGACGAACACCCGGACATCGCTCGCCGGATCCTCGACGGCGGCCACGACCTCGGCAACCACACCCAGCACCACATCGCCGTCAACGCCCTCGCCGAGGCGGACGCCCGCAAGGAGATCACCGACTGCGCGGACCGGCTGAAGCGGCTCACCGGTTCCATCGGCACCTGGTTCCGCCCCTCCCGCTCGCCGACCGCCTCCCCGCTGGTCGCCCGGCTGGCCCGCGCCGCCGGCTACCCGCACGTGCTGTCGTACGACGTCGACTCGCTCGACTACACCCGCCCCGGCGCCGCCGCCGTCACCCGCAAGGTTCTCGCCGATGTGCGCGGCGGGTCGGTGGTGAGCCTGCACTTCGGGTACCCGGACACGGTGGCCGCCCTGCCCGACCTCCTCCACGAACTCGACCGGCGCGGACTGCGCGCGGTCACCACCACGGAGTTGCTGAGCTGATGCGATCCAACAAAGCCGCCCGCCTGCTGGCCACCGGTGCCGCCCTCACCGCCCTGACGCTGCTGTCCGCGTGCAGTCCGGGTTCTCAGCACCACGCGAACGAGACCTTGGCCAGCAAGGCCCCGGCCCAGCCGGGGAACGGCAAGCGGCAGATGAACGTGCTGCCCGGGATGCCGCCGGTCGAGAACCCGAAGGACCTCTACTCCGCCGACCGCCCGAACCGGCTCTCCCCGGTCGTCAGGGACTTCCCGTCCCGGGTGTACGTCCCCAACACCAACTCCGACACCGTCACCGTCATCGACCCGGAGACCTACAAGGTCATCGACACGATCCGGGTCGGCCACCAGCCCCAGCACGTCGTGCCGTCCTGGGACCTGAAGACCCTCTGGGTCAACAACGACCTCGGCAACAGCCTCACCCCCATCGACCCGAAGACCGGCAAGGCCGGCAAGCCGGTCGCCGTGCACGACCCGTACAACCTGTACTTCACGCCCGACGGCAGGTACGCCGTCGTCATGGCCTCCAGGGACCGCCAGCTGGTCTTCCGCGACGCGCACACCATGAAGGTCGTCAAGACCGTGCCGGTCAGCTGCTACGGCGTCAACCACGCCGACTTCTCCCCGGACGGACGCTACTTCATCGTCTCCTGCGAGTTCAGCGGCGAGATCCTCAAGGTCGACACCGCGAAGATGACGGTCGTGCGCCAGGAGCGGCTGCCGTACGAGGGCGCGATGCCGCAGGACGTCAAGATCTCCCCGGATGGCAAGCTGTTCTACATCGCCGACATGGTCGCGAACGGCCTGTGGATCCTCGACGGCGACAAGTTCACCAAGCCCCGCTTCCTCTACACCGGCAAGGGCGCCCACGGCCTCTACATCAGCCGTGACTCGCGCGTGATGTACATCTCCAACCGGGGCGAGGGCACCATCTCCCTGTTCGACTTCACCAAGAACCGGCTCACCGTGAAGTGGCACCTGCCCGGCGGCGGCAGCCCCGACATGGGCGGCGTCTCCGCCGACGGCACGGTGCTGTGGCTGTCCGGCCGCTACAACGGCGTGGTGTACGCCATCGACACACGGACCGGCAACGAACTGGCCCGCATCAAGGTCGGCAGCGGCCCGCACGGCCTCGCCGTCTACCCGCAGCCCGGCCGCTACTCGCTCGGACACACCGGCATCTTCCGCTGAACCCGCCGTTTGAGTCTCCACCCGCTGGAAGGCCCAGACTCGCCGACATGACCGAAGACGGCACCGGACTTCTCACCATCGGCGAACTGGCACGGGCCACCGGGCTGAGCGTACGCACCATCCGCTACTGGTCGGACGAGGGCGTCCTCACCCCGGTGACCCGGTCCACGGGCGGCTACCGGCTCTACGACGGCGCCGCCGTGGGCCGCCTGGAGCTGATCCGCACCCTGCGCGAGCTGGGGCTCGGCCTGGACGACGTACGCCAGGTGCTGGGCGGGGAGCGGACGGTCGCCGAGGTCGCGGCCACGCACGTCGCGGCTCTGGACGCGCAGATCCGGTCGCTGAGGGTGACCCGTGCGGTGCTGTCGACGGTCGCCCGACGAGGCTCGACCGCCGAGGAGATGACCCTGATGAACAAACTGGCACGGCTGTCCGCCGCGGAGCGGCAGCGGATCGTGGACGACTTCGTGGAGGAGATCTTCCACGGGCTGGACACGGCCGATCCCTGGATCCGGGAGCGGACCCGGACCCTCGGCGTGGCGCTGCCGGACGACCCCACACCGGAGCAGGTCGACGCCTGGGTGGAGCTGGCGGAACTGCTGCAGAGCCCGGACTTCCGGGCCGCGATGCGCCGCATGATCGAGTACAACGCCGCCGACCGTACCCCGGACACCCCGGCGGGCGCCTCGGCGATGTTCTTCAAGCGGCTCGTCGAGCTGGTCGGTGCCGCCCAGGACCGCGGGGTGACCCCGCAGTCACCCGAGGCGGACACCGTCCTGACCGAACTGCTCGGCGCGGACACCGACCGCGCGGCCGTGCTCCGCCGTATCGACCTTGGCAACGAGGTCGTCCGCTACCGGGAGTTGGCCGCCGTGATCAAGGGCGAGCAGGAGCCCCCGAGGTTCCAGGAGGAGTTCGGCTGGGTGGTCGCGGCGCTGAAGGCCTGGCCGGGCCGTTAATCTGACCAGCGTCAGTACGCCAGCACGGCATGAGAAAAACGACCAAAAGGGGCGGATCGGTGGCGGACATCGAGGAAGCACGCAAGCAGTTCCAGCGGATCGACGCGGACGGTGACGGATTCATCACCGCCGCCGAGTTCAAGAGCGCCCTGGCTCAGGGGGGCGACTGGAACGTCACGGAGACTGTCGCCGAGGCCATCATCAAGCAGCGGGACCTGAACGGGGACAAGGTCCTGTCGTTCGACGAGTTCTGGGCCTACCTGAACAAGTGACGTGCTGACAAGGGGCCCTCACCGCGGTGAGGGCCCCTTCGTCATGCGCGCCGGATCGGCACGCGGCACGGCGTGGGTAGTACCGGCCGGCAGCTCCTTCAGGTGATGGGTGATGTTCGCGCCCGTCCTGAGGGGGAGGCGCTGACCTACGCGACACCCCTTCGATACCGGCCCGGGGCCACCCCGTACTCCCGCTTGAAGGCCTTGGCGAAGGCGAACTCCGAGACGTAGCCGACGCGTTGGGCGATCTCCCGCAGCGAGAGGTCGTCGTGGCGCAGCAGCCGGCCCGCCGTCGTCATCCGCCACCAGGTCAGATACGTCAGCGGCGGCTCGCCCACCAGCGTCGTGAACCGGCGTGCGAACGCAGCCCGGGACAGCCCGCCGGAGGCGCCCAGTTCCGCCACCGTCCAGGCGCGCCCGGGCTCGCCGTGGATCGCGCGCAGCGCGGCCGCGACCGCCGGGTCGGCCAGCGCCGCCGCCCAGCCCCGCGCCCGCCCCGCCGCCGACTCGCTCTCCCACCAGGCCCGCAGGATGTACAGCAGCAGGGTGTCGAGCAGCGAGGTGACGATCGCGTCCGTGCCCGGCCGCTGCTCCTCCAGCTCCATCCCGAGCAGTTCCACCGCCGCCCGCAGCGAGCGGTGGCCGCCCACGGTCGCGGGCAGGTGCACGATCTCCGGCAGCTCGGCCAGCAGCCGGTGCGCCCGGTCCCGGTCCAGCCGGTAGGTCCCGCACAGGGTGATGGTGTCCGGGCAGCCCTCCCTCGGCTCCTCGGGCGGCGCCCCGCTCCAGGTGCCGTCGGGCAGCAGCCGTACCTCCTGCGTGGGCACGCCGGGCGCGCTGACCAGGGAGTGCCCGGCTCCGTGCGCGAGGAAGACGACGTCCCCCGGCGCCAGTGCCAGCGGCTCCCCGTCCTGCGGGATCAGCCAGGCCGAGCCGCGCAGCACCACATGGAACCCGGCCTCGTCGGAGTCCGCCCACCGCATCCCCCAGGGCGCGTACTTGTACCGGCGCGCGGAGTGCGGGCGCCCGGTGCGCATGGCCGCGACGACGTCGCTGAGCACGTCCATGCGGTCACCGTAGCCGAGGAGCGGGCAGGGAGAGACGTACGGACATGGAACCGAGACAGGAGGACATGGAACGTCTTCGCTTCCGTACCTAGCCTCGACGTCATGACAACTTCCGCACGCACAGTGCTCTTTCACGAAATCGGCGGCCCCGACGTCCTCACGGTCGAGGAGGTCGAGCTGCCCGCGCCCGGTACCGGAGAGGTGCTGGTGAAGGTGGAGGCGGTGGGTCTCAACCGGGCCGAGGCGATGTTCCGGTCCGGCACGTACTACTACCAGCCGACCCTGCCCGGCTCCCGCATCGGCTACGAGGCGGCCGGCGAGGTCGAGGCCGTCGGCGAGGGCGTGACGGAGTTCGCACCGGGCGACAAGGTCCTCGCCGCCGCCAACTTCGAGCTCAGCGCACACGGCGTCCACGCCGAACGGGTCGTCCTGCCGGTCGGCGGCCTCGTCCCGCGCCCCGCCGGAGTCGACGCGGTCACCGGCGCCGCCGTCTGGCTGACCTACACCACGGCCTACGGCGCCCTGATCGAGCGGGCCGGACTGGTACCCGGGCAGCGGGTGCTGATCACCGGCGCCTCCAGCGGGGTCGGCACGGCCGCGATCCAGGTGGTGCGGCGGGCCGGAGCCGTCCCGATCGTCACCACGCGCACCGAGGCCAAGCGGGAGCGGCTGCTGGAGCTGGGCGCCGAGCACGTGATCGTCAGCGACAGCGAGGACGTGGTGAAGGAGGCCCGAAGGCTCACCGGCGGACGGGGCGTGGACATCGTCCTGGACGCGATCGGCGGGCCGGCCTTCGCCGAGCTGGGCGGGGCGGTCGTCACCGACGGCACCCTGGTCGGCTACGGCTGGCTCGACGACCGGCAGCCCATCCTGCTGCCCCGCCAGTGGCCGCTGACCGTCCACGGCTACGCCGACATCGCGCTCACCGGCACGCCGGAGGGCCGCCACCGCGGCGCCCACTACCTGGGCTCCGGCCTCACGGACGGCACGCTGCGCCCGGTGATCGCCGAGGTGTACGACGGCCTGGACCGCATCCGGGACGCGCACCGCCTGATGGAGTCCAACACGCACACGGGCAAGATCGTCGTACGTCTTTGAGCCGGTTCACCCTGGCGTCGCGGACCCGGAATAGGAGCCGTGGCGGAGGAGTTGTCGCAGACAACAGAGTATGCACATGCATTCAACCCCGAAAGGCCTGTCATGAAGATCGGCATCATCGGCGCGGGCAACATCGGCGGCAACCTCACCCGAAGGCTCACCGCCCTCGGCCACGACGTCTCCGTGGCCAACTCCCGTGGCCCCGAGACCCTGAAGGAACTGGCCGAGGAGACCGGGGCGCGGGCCGCCCGGGCCGAGGAGGCGGCCGAGGGCGCCCAGGTCGTGGTCGTCACCGTCCCGCTGAAGGCGGTCCCGGGCCTCCCCTCGGGCCTGCTGGACGGCGCCGCCGAGGGCGTGGCGGTGATCGACACCGGCAACTACTACCCGCAGCGCGACGGCCGGATCGCGGCCATCGAGGACGAGGGCCTGACCGAGAGCCGCTGGACCGGGCAACACCTCGGCCACCCGGTGATCAAGGCCTTCAACGGAACCTACGCCCAGGACATCCTGGACCGCCCCCTCCCGGCGGGCGACCCCGAGCGCCTCGCCCTCCCCGTCGCCGGCGACGACGAGGCGGCCAAGGCGAAGGTCCGCGCCCTGATCGACGAACTCGGCTTCGACACGGTCGACGCGGGCGGCATCGACGACTCCTGGCGCCAGCAGCCCGGCACCCCCGTCTACGGCCTGCGGGCCGGCACCGAGGCCGTCAGCAAGGCCCTCGCGGAGGCATCCCCGGAACGCCCGGCGGACTTCCGGGGCTGACGCCAACCGCCTTCCGCTCCTCGCGCATCAGGACCACGCGTGCTGTGTTACGCCCCGTCGGCCCAGGCCTTGAGCGCTGCCTTGCTCGTGAAGGCGGCCACGTCCTTGTCATGGGGCTCGCTGGTGTACTGGTGGAAGAGCCACTTCGCCTTGATGCGGGGCTTGCCCGCGGTGACGTAGTCGGCGATCCAGAGGCCGTCGCCCGCGTAGGCGGTCGTGTCGATGGTCAACCAGAAGTCCCTGTTCGCGTAGAGCACGACCCGGTGGTGCGGCCTCAGCTGCTTCACCTTCCTGAGGAAGGTGTCCTTCTCCGCGTTGCTCGCGTGGGTGCCGTCGCCGGTGGTCTCCCAGTCGACGGCGAGGATGTCGCCCGCCCTCGACGGGGCGGCGGTCACGAAGTGCTCGGCCTGGGCGGTGAGGTTGCCCGGCCACAGGAAGTGGTAGAAGCCCACGACCAGGCCGGCGTCACGCGCGGTCTTCGCCTGGGCGGTGGCGTGGGGGTTGACGTAGGAGTGGCCCTCCGTCGCCTTGATGAAGGCGAAGGAGAGGCCGCTCGTGTCGTACGAGGACGACTGGTACGCGCTGATGTCGATGCCGCGGAGCATGTGGGGACTCCTCGAGGTGCCGGTGGGGGAAAGGAGTTGCTGGTTGAGTGATGCCCCACGATGGCACGCCCGATCCGCCACGGGTGGGGGAACGTCAGCTCCGGGTGACCACCGAACTGAGTACCGACGCCGGCTTGGCCGACCAGTCGGAGGTGATGATGCTCGCGTGGTCCTTGGCCAGCAGGGCCAGCCGGGCGGCGACCTCGGCGTCCGTCGGGTTGGTCGAGGAGATGGCCGGAGAGACGCTGGAGGCGTCCGTCATGATCGAGATGTAGTGGTTCGCGGAGTAGAACGACGTGTCGTAGCCGTTGTCGACGTACGTCGCCGCGTCGCCGTCGAAGAACACGAACCAGGGGCGGATCGAGGTGTCGGAGGTCCAGCGGGTCGCCCGCGGGTCGCCGTTCGCCGCGCCCAGCACCGCCGGGAAGGCCTCGGCGCGTGAGATGTTCCCGGCCGCGTACAGGTCGCGCAGATGGTCGCCGTACTCCTGGTCCGTCCAGTAGTGGTCGAAGGGGTTGTTCATCTCCACGGTGCCGGGGATCACCTCGAAGATGAACTTGCCCTTGAGGGAGTCGCGGGACGGCCAGGCGTTGGCCTTGGCGGCCGCGTCCAGCGTGCCGTAGGTACCGCCCAGCAGGTCGGCCGGCTTGTAGACGCTGCTGCCGAGCTTCTGGTCGACGAGGGTGTCGAACGCGTCGGGGCCGAGCCCGATGGTGTTGTTGAAGCCGACCTTCATCTCGATCTTGAAGACGATCGGCGGGTGGTCGGGGTGGAGCTGGTTCCAGGCCGCGATGTTGTCCAGGCAGCCGCCGAAGTCCTGGTTGCGGCTCTTGCTGTACAGCTCGCCCGGGGTCTTCGCGTCCTCGCAGTTGTTGTCGTCGCCCCACGGGTTGCTGTGGCTCACCCGCCAGCGCCTGCTCAGGCTGTCCGCGTAGATGTCGATCTCGAGCAGCGAGGCGCCCGAGTCCAACGCCTGCGCGAAGTACGTGTACTTGGACTTGTCGTACGCGTTGTGCGTCCCGATCGCCGTCGTCTCGGAGAACTTCGGCGCCGCCGCGTGGGCGTTGCCCGGCCCCACCATCAGCAGAGCGGCGGCTCCCGCGAGTGCCGCCAGTCGTCTTCCCGCTCCCATTGTCCAACTCCCTTTCGCTGTCGCCGAGTTGGCGGCAGCGTAGGAGTAAG
This sequence comes from Streptomyces sp. NPDC001093, assembly GCF_040298985.1. Lineage (NCBI taxonomy): Bacteria > Bacillati > Actinomycetota > Actinomycetes > Kitasatosporales > Streptomycetaceae > Streptomyces > Streptomyces sp. NPDC001093. The sequence goes on from NZ_JBEPBF010000078.1 coordinate 45,399, forward strand.
CGGTTACTGCACGGTAGCCCCTGGAGAAACATCGGCCACTTTCCGGCGGTCGCGCGGGTCGCCACCGGTGGCGGCTAGATTGCTAGCATGCTAGCCTCGGAGGCGTGGGTGATGAGGAAGTCAAGCAGTTCAACGTGTACCTGCCGATCGGGCTGATCAAGCAGGTCAAGTACCGCGCCATCGAGTCGGGCATGTCGTTGTCGGCCCTGGTCGCAGACGCGCTGCGCGCCTACCTCGACGACGCCCAGGAGCGGGAACAGCAGTCGACCGAGAAGGAGAGCTGACATGGCGACCGAAGGCATCGAGGCCGTGTTCCTGGAGACCCACAACTGGGGAAGGGCGGCGAAGTTCTTCCAGGCGCTGGGCTACGACCTGGAGTTCGCGACCGACCACAACTCCGGCCAGTTCCGCAACGGCGACGGGCCGTACGTGTTCATAGCCGAGGTTCCCGAGGACCGGGAGCCGCAGACGCAGATCGTGCTGAAGGTGCCGGACGCGGACGCGTTCCGCGCCGATCCCGCCGTCGAGGTCGTCACGCCGTTCGAGGACACCCACTTCGGGACCCGGATGATGACGGTCCGCGACCCCGACGGACGGCTGTGGAGCCTGCAGGCCCCCGCGGCGAAGTGACGGGTACGGGAGGCACCTCCATGACCGACAACGCCATGCCCCGCGAGGCTGTGGCCGACGACGCCATGGCCGGCGAGCGGGCCGGGACGCCGGACAACACCGCGGTGCGCTGCGCCCTGTGGCGGGCGATGCACGTCCAGGTCGATCCGCCGCCGCACGTCCTCGAGGACGAGATCGGCCTGCGGATCGCGGACCCCGGTGACGGCTGGCGCGACCGCCCGGACATGGACCAGGAGGCCACCCGCGGATTCCGCGCCGCCATGGTGGCTCGCGCCCGCTTCGTCGAGGACCTGGTCGCCGAGCAGGCCGGCCGCGGTGTCGACCAGTACGTCATCCTGGGCGCCGGCCTGGACACCTTCGCCCAGCGCGCCCCGAGGACCGCCTCCCGGCTGCGGGTCTTCGAGGTCGACCAGCCGGGCCCGCAGGCCTTCAAACGCCGCCGCCTGGCCGAACTGGGCCTCGACGTCCCGGACCGGCTGCGCCTGGTGCCGGTGGACTTCGAGGCGGACGGCGGGTCCTGGCTGGAGCGGCTCGTCGAGGCCGGATTCGATCCCCGCCGCCCGGCGGTCGTCGCCTCCTCCGGTGTCACCATGTACCTCACCAGGGAGGCCACCGCGGCCACCCTGCGCCGGGTCGCCGGGCTGGCACCCGGCTCGGCCCTCGCCATGACCTTCCTGCTGCCGGAGGACCTCGTGGCCGAGGCCGACCGCCCGGGCCTGCGCGCCGGCAAGG